>CBFHVV010000008.1:0-62415 GCA_965658965.1 Croceimicrobium sp. | reverse complement strand
GAACTTCGACTAGCTAATTTCGATCCTAATGCAGTCAGCAGCGAAGAACTATTAAAAATGCATCTGCCTAGGAGCGCTATTAAAGGAATAATTTCTTTCCGACAGAAGTACCGGCCTTTTCATTCTGCGGCTGATCTCTACGATGTTTACACAATAGATTCAGCATTGGCAGAGCGCATAATGCCTTTTATTAAAATAGATGGCTTAGAAAAGGAGTTAAAAGAAAAGTATCCTGTTATAGGCCCAGTTTCGATAAATGAGGCGGATACAAATTTATTAAAAAGGGTAAAGGGAATTGGGCCCTATCTTGCGAAAAGCATAGTAGAATACCGGCTAAAGTTGGGCGGATATTACAGCCTGGAGCAATTGAAAGATTTATTTGTGGTAGACTCCAGTCGCTATCTAGGTCTAGAAAAACAGCTCTATTGCGATAGTAGCATTCGCAAGTTAAATATCAACCTGGCTTCGGAAGAAGAGCTTTATCAACACCCTTATATCTCGTATAAGCTGGCCCGTAATATTGTTGAATTTCGAGAGAGAATGCGACTTTTTAAAAAGCCCGAGGAGCTCATGAACATTGAATTGGTCGATGCCGTTTTATTCAGTAAACTTGCACCATATTTAAAGATTGAGTAAGTGCTTGATTTTAATACACCTCTCAAAAAATACATTAATAAATACTAGTGAAAAGGCTATGGGATTAGATTTTAAATTAACTGAAACCCAAAAGATGATTGCTGAATCGGTACGCGATTTTGCAGAGCAGAATATTCGTCCGAATATTATGAAGTGGGATGAAAGCCAAGAATTTCCAATTGAAATTTTTAAACAATTAGGAGAAATGGGTTTAATGGGCGTTCTAGTCCCCGAGGAATATGGTGGTTCTGGCCTTAGCTATTTTGAATATGTTACGGCCATAAAAGAACTTTCTAAAGTTGACCCTTCTATCGGACTAAGTATGGCGGCTCATAACTCCCTCTGCACCAATCATATTTTAATGTTTGGCAATGAGGAGCAGAAAAAGAAGTATTTACCAAAATTAGCCACAGCTGAATTTATCGGAGCTTGGGGTTTAACAGAGGTAGGCACTGGAAGTGATGCGGGTGGTATGAATACCACTGCGGTAAAAGATGGTGATGATTGGATTATCAACGGCTCTAAAAACTTTATCACCCACGCCATTAGCGGAGACGTGGCAGTAGTAATTGTTAGGACCGGTGAAAAAGGAGATTCACACGGTATGAGCACCTTTGTTATTGAAAAGGGCACTCCTGGCTTTAAAGGTGGCAGAAAGGAGAATAAACTGGGTATGCGTGCTTCTGAAACAGCTGAACTGATTTTTGAAGATTGTAGAGTGCCGCATAGTAATATGCTTGGTCAAGAAGGTGAAGGCTTTATTCAAGCGATGAAGGTTTTAGATGGAGGCAGAATTTCCATCGCAGCCTTATCACTTGGTTGTGGATTTGGCGCTTTAGATGCTGCTGTGAAGTATTCGAAAGAACGCGAGCAGTTCGGTAAGCCTATTTCTCAATTTCAAGGAGTTTCTTTCAAAATTGCCGAGGTTGCAACAGAAATGGAGGCTGCAGAACTTTTAACTTTTCATGCCTGTGACTTAAAAACTAGAGGAGAAAAGGTAACCGTGGCTGGTGCTAAGGCGAAAATGTATTCTTCAGAAATGGCTGTAAAAGCTTGCAACGAAGCGGTGCAGATTTTTGGTGGATATGGCTTCACCAAAGACTTTCCTGTAGAAAAGTTTTATCGTGATGTTAAGCTTTGTACCATTGGTGAAGGAACCACGGAAATACAAAAATTAGTTATTTCAAGAGAATTAATGAAATAGGATGTTTCGCTTGTAAATTTATTTATATTTGCAGCCCCAAAATTATAATATTCAAGGATGTTAGTGATTTCAGTAAAAGAAGGAGAATCTATTGATCGTGCATTAAAGCGCTACAAGCGTAAATACGATCGTACTGGTGTAATGAAGCAAGTACGTGCGCGTAAGCAGTTTATTAAGCCTTCGGTAAACCGTCGCAAGGAAGTTATCAAGGCTGCTTACATTCAGCACAAGCGTCAAGAAGAAGAATAGAATAATCTATTCTTACGATATTTTCAACAAGGGTTTGTATCTTTACATTCCCTTGTTTTTTTATGTCCAAAACTGAGAGTTTCCTATCTTATTTAGAGCACCAAAAACGATTTTCGGTGCATACCATAAAGTCCTACGCCAAGGACCTCAGTTTGTTTTCTGATTTTATGGCGCAAACCTTCGACTTAGAAGAATTAGAGGAGGTTCATCATAGCATGATTAGATCGTGGGTGGTTCAAATGGTTGAGCAAGATTATGCCCGTAGCAGTATTAAGCGCAAGTTGAGCGCTCTCCGGTCTTTTTATCGTTATATGCAAAGAGAAGGTTTGGTTGATGTGAATCCTGCAGCGCAAATTATTGTACCTAAGCCAGAGAAGAAGTTACTGCGCGTGGTTAGTGAAGAAGACATGCGCTACTTGTTGGAGGACCTCGCTTTTGCTGATGACCCTTGGTCGCGCAGTCAATCTTTAATTTTAGATCTATTTTACCAGACGGGTATTCGTTTATCCGAGTTAATAAATTTACAGGTAAGTGATTGTGATTTAGGGGCTTCGTATATTAAGGTTCTGGGTAAGCGCAATAAGCAGCGCGAAATCCCTCTTAGTAGGAGTTTGAATGAGAAGATGGGAAATCACTTGAGGGATTGCAGGTCGGTTTTAGACTTGCAAAATGAGCCTTGGTTTTTTTTAAGTAAGAAGGGTAAAAAGCTATATCCAAAACTTGTTTACAATAGCGTTAATGCCTACCTTAGTATGGTTAGTGGAGTTGAGAAAAAGAGCCCACATGTACTAAGGCATTCTTTCGCTACGCATCTTTTAAATAGGGGTGCGGATATTAATTCAGTAAAAGAGTTATTAGGGCATTCCTCTTTGGCGGCAACTCAAGTTTATACGCACAACTCTATTGACCGACTTAAACAGATGTATAACCATGCTCATCCTAGAGCAGCAAATTCTGATGAATTATGAAAGTGACCTTTCAATCCGTAAATTTTAGTGCCGACGTTAAATTGCTTGATTTCATCCAGCAGAAGTTAGACAAGTTAGAGCTCTTTAATGATCGAGTAGTTAATGCTGAGGTATTTTTGAAAGTTGAGAACACATCTTCCAAGGAAAACAAGATAGTAGAGGTGAAATTACACATCCCAAACCATGAATTAGTGGTAAAGAAGGTAAATAAGTCTTTTGAGGCAGCAGCGGATATGGCGACAGAGGCCTTGCGTAGACAGCTTTTGAAGTATAAAGATAAACCTCGTTCAGTTGCATCATAATTTTTTTTAATTGTCTATTGTGACAATCAGAAATCTTTTTACATTTGCAGTCCGTTTGAAAACGGGCTGTTCTTTTTAGAAAAGTATTATAAAAGCCTGTGTAGCTCAGTTGGCCAGAGCAGCTGATTTGTAATCAGCTGGTCGGGGGTTCGAATCCCTCCACAGGCTCAAGAAAGGGAGATCTATTTTTAGATCTCGCAGTGCTTTAATTTTAGTGTTATTGGGGAGAGACTCAAGCGGCCAACGAGGGCAGACTGTAAATCTGCTGACTACGTCTTCGCAGGTTCGAATCCTGCTCTCCCCACTTTTTTTGATGTATTTTTAGCGGGAGTAGCTCAGCTGGCTAGAGCATCAGCCTTCCAAGCTGAGGGTCGCGGGTTCGAATCCCGTTTCCCGCTCATAATTTTTAATCAATTTCCCTTTACCAGTGTGGAGGGAAATTGATGTTTTTTGTTAAAGGCATAATTGGGAAAGTCCCAAGACTATGCCGATGTAGCTCAGGGGTAGAGCGTTTCCTTGGTAAGGAAGAGGTCAGGGGTTCAAATCCCCTCATTGGCTCTAAGTGAAAGACCACGGTGGTCTCGCTTATTATGTTATAAAGTTTTAATTCTAAGACACAAGACCATGGCAAAAGAAACTTTTGTTCGCGACAAACCGCATTTAAACATCGGTACTATCGGACACGTAGACCACGGTAAGACCACTCTGACTGCCGCCATTACAACTGTATTGGCTAATGCAGGTTTTTCCGAAAAACGTGATTTCGATTCTATTGACAACGCTCCTGAAGAAAAAGAGCGTGGTATTACAATTAACTCAGCACACGTTGAGTACCAAACTGCTAACCGTCATTACGCACACGTTGACTGTCCAGGTCACGCGGATTACGTAAAAAACATGGTTACTGGTGCTGCTCAAATGGATGGTGCTATCTTAGTAGTTGCTGCTACAGATGGTCCAATGCCACAAACTCGTGAGCACATCTTATTAGGACGTCAGGTAGGTATTCCTCGCATCGTTGTATTCCTTAACAAAGTGGATATGGTAGATGACGAAGAATTACTAGAATTAGTGGAAATGGAAGTGCGTGAGCTTCTTTCTTTCTACGAATATGATGGTGATGAAACTCCAGTGATTTCAGGTTCTGCTCTAGGTGCACTTAATGGTGAAGACAAGTGGGTTAGTACTGTAATGGAATTGATGGATGCATGTGACACTTGGATCGAAGAGCCAGAGCGTGACGTTGCAAAACCATTCTTATTACCGATTGAAGACGTATTCTCTATTACTGGTCGTGGTACAGTTGCTACTGGTCGTATTGAAACTGGTGTTGCTAACACTGGTGATCCTGTAGAAATTATCGGTTTTGGTGATGAGAAACTTACTTCAACTATCACAGGGGTAGAAATGTTCCGTAAAATCCTTGATCGCGGTGAAGCCGGTGATAACGTAGGTATTTTGTTACGTGGTATTGAAAAATCAATGATTAGAAGAGGTATGGTAATCTGCAAGCCAGGTTCAATTACTCCTCATGCAACTTTCAAAGCGGAAGTTTATATCTTGAAGAAAGAAGAAGGTGGTCGTCACACTCCTTTCCACAACAACTATCGTCCACAGTTTTACTTACGTACTACTGATATTACTGGCGAGATTATGTTGCCAGAAGGAACTGAGATGGTTATGCCTGGTGATAACTTAACTATCAACGTTAAACTTATCGCTCCAGTAGCAATCAACAAAGGCTTGCGGTTCGCTATTCGCGAAGGTGGTCGTACTGTTGGTGCTGGACAAGTAACTGAAATTACTGATTAATACTCGGTAGTAAATATATTTTATGGAAGAAGGTGTTCTGATTATTTATCAGGATACCTTTCTTCCTAATTACGGGTGTAGCTCAGCTGGTAGAGCAGTGGTCTCCAAAACCGAAGGTCGTGAGTTCGATTCTTACCACCCGTGCAAAGTTTAAAACAATGAGTAAAGTAAAAAGCTATTTCCAAGACTCTTACGAGGAGTTAGTTAGTAAAACTAGCTGGCCTACTTGGGCAGAATTACAAAAGACTTCGGTTCTTGTAGCTGTTTCGTCGGTAATTATTGCTTTAGTTATTGCAGCAATGGATAAGCTTATTAGCACAGCTCTTGAGTTATTTTACAACTTATTTTAATTAGCCACAATGAGCGATAGCAGTAAGAAGTGGTATGTGGTGCGCGCTATTTCAGGGCAAGAGAATAAGGTGAAGTCGTATATCGAAAATGAAATCGAATACGCTAATCTACAAGATCACTTAGGGCAAATCTTGGTTCCAACCGAAAGGGTTTTTCAAATTCGTAACGGTAAAAAGATAAGTAAGGAACGTAATTATTTTCCTGGATATATAATGGTTGAGGTAAACCTTGGCGGTGAGATGGTACATACCATTAAAGGCGTTCAAGGTGTTATTGGCTTTTTAGGAGAAACAAAGGGTGGTGACCCTGTTCCCTTGCGAATGAGTGAGGTAAATCGAATGTTAGGTAAGGTAGATGAACTGTCGGAAACCGAAGAGAAAATAAATATACCTTATATAGTTGGTGAAACGGTAAAAGTGGTTGATGGACCATTTAATGGTTTTAACGGCACTATAGAGAAGGTGTTTGAAGAGAAGAGAAAGTTAGAAGTGATGGTGAAGATTTTCGGAAGAAA
The DNA here is from genome assembly GCA_965658965.1 of Croceimicrobium sp. GTDB lineage: Bacteria > Bacteroidota > Bacteroidia > Flavobacteriales > Schleiferiaceae > Croceimicrobium. The sequence continues at coordinate 56,379 of CBFHVV010000008.1, read as the reverse complement.
GACACCATTAGAGCTTTCTTACATGCAGGTAGAGAAAGAATCGTAATTTATTGTGAGCTCAAAATAAAGGGTATTGTACCCAGTGGGGAGCTTCCACCCCGCAAAAGTTTTGATTAGTTAAAGAAAAATTAAAAATGGCAAAAGAAGTAAGTGCACTAATTAAACTCCAGGTAAAAGGAGGCGCTGCTAACCCTTCTCCTCCGGTAGGTCCTGCACTTGGTGCAAAGGGCGTTAATATCATGGAGTTTTGTAAGCAGTTTAACGCGCGTACCCAAGATAAAGCCGGGAAGGTTCTTCCTGTTGTTATTACGGTATATGGCGATAAATCTTTTGATTTTATCATCAAAACTCCACCTGCAGCAGTGCAATTAATGGAGGCGTCAAAAATTAAAAAAGGATCGCCACAGTCTAACCTTCAAAAGGTAGGTAAAGTTACTTGGAAACAAGTTGAGGCTATCGCTGAGGATAAAATGTCTGACTTAAATGCGTTTACTATGGAATCAGCTATGAGCATGGTTGCAGGTACCGCAAGAAGTATGGGCTTAACGGTAACCGGTCCTAAACCTTCTAAAGAAGCATAACATGGCAACAATTAGCAAAAAGCGTAAATCCGCCTTAGAAAAATTGGATACGACCAAATCTTACTCTTTAGAAGAGGCAAGCTCATTGGTTAAAGAAGTTACCACTACTAAATTTGATGCATCTGTTGATTTAGCAGTTCGTTTAGGTGTAGATCCTAGAAAGGCAAATCAAATGGTAAGAGGCGTTGTTTCTCTTCCTCATGGTACTGGTAAAGATATTAAAGTTCTTGCTTTGGTTTCTGCTGATAAGGAAGCAGAAGCAAAAGAAGCGGGTGCAGACTACGCTGGTCTTGATGAGTATATCGAAAAGATTAAAGGTGGCTGGACCGATATTGATGTTATTATTACTATGCCAAGTGTGATGGGTAAAATTGGTCCTTTAGGACGAGTTTTAGGTCCACGTGGATTGATGCCTAACCCAAAAACTGGAACGGTTACTATGGATGTAGCTAAAGCAGTAAAAGAGGTGAAAGCAGGTAAGATTGATTTTAAAGTGGATCGTTACGGAATTATCCACGCAGGCATTGGTAAAGTATCTTTCGAGCCAAATAAGATTAAAGAGAATGCCGAAGAGTTGATGAAAACTCTAATTCGTATGAAGCCTAGTGCATCTAAAGGAACCTATGTTAAGAGCATTACCCTTAGTAGTACTATGAGCCCAGGTATTAGCATCGACGCAAAATCGGTTTCTTAATTTTCAAATTATTTAGAATGACTCGCGAAGAAAAAAATAAAGAAATAGAAATACTTACAGAGACCCTAGAGGGGACTGATGTAATGTATATTACAGATATCGAAGGATTAGACGCGGTGCAAACCACTAACCTTAGACGTCTATGTTTTAAAGCTGGTATTAAATTAAGCGTAGTAAAGAACACCTTGCTGAAAAAGGCAATGGAAAGAAGTTCTAAGGACTACGAAGGTTTATACCCAACTTTAGCTGGTTCCACTAGTATCATGGTTTGTCAAACGGGTAATGCCGGTGCGAAACTTATTAAAGAGTTCCGTAAGAAAAAACAAACTAAGCCGGTACTAAAAGGGGCTTATATTCAAGAGGCAATTTTTGTAGGTGATCATAACCTTGACGCATTAAGCGAACTTAAGAGCAAGGAAGAATTGGTGGCCGATATTATTGCTTTATTGCAATCTCCAGCCAAAAATGTTATCAGCGGCTTACAAAGCGGTGGTTCTACATTGGCAGGTCTGTTAAAGACCCTAGAGGAGAGAGCAGCGTAAAACGTACGCACTCAGCTTCCATATATTAAGTGTTGTAATTAAATTTTTATTAAAGATTCGAAAAATGGCAGACATTAAAGAATTAGGAGATCAGTTGGTAAATCTTACCGTTAAAGAAGTAAGCGAATTAGCTGATTACTTAAAAGAAGAATACGGAATTGAGCCTGCAGCAGCAGCTGTAGCAGTAGCTGGTCCAGCTGCTGGTGGTGGCGATGACGCCGCTGAGGAGCAAACAGAATTCGACGTAATTCTAAAAGCAGCAGGTGGTTCTAAACTAGCTGTAGTTAAACTTGTAAAAGAACTAACTGGTTTAGGTCTTAAAGAAGCTAAAGGTCTAGTTGACGAAGCTCCAAAACCTTTGAAAGAAGGTGTAGCTAAAGACGAAGCTGAAGCGCTGAAAGCACAGCTTGAAGAAGCTGGTGCTGAGGTAGAAATCAAGTAAGCATTACATAGCCGTTTAGGCTAATTTATTAAGGTTTAGGTCTTTGGGAATGTCCCAAAAGACCTAAACCCTTTTGTGTTTAGTATAATTTATTTTCTCCGCATGTTGAATAACCCGGTACAAGCAAAGGACATGGAAAGAGTCAATTTTGCATCCATCAAAAATCAATTCGATTATCCAGATTTTCTGGCTATCCAGATTAAATCTTTTCAAGATTTTTTCCAACTAGAAACTAAGGCGGCTGATCGAGAGGATGAAGGTCTATATAAAACTTTTAGTGAAAATTTTCCTATCACTGACTCTAGGAATCAGTTCGTTTTAGAATTCATAGATTACTTCGTTGATCCACCTCGCTACAGTGAGGAAGAATGTATAGAAAGAGGATTAACCTTTAGCGTTCCTTTAAAGGCACGCTTAAAATTATATTGTACTGATCCCGAGCATGAGGACTTCGAGACTATCGTACAAGATGTTTATTTAGGAACCATTCCTTACATGACCCCAAGAGGAACATTTGTAGTTAATGGTGCCGAAAGAGTAATTGTTTCTCAATTACACCGTTCCCCAGGTGTTTTCTTTGGTCAAAGTTACCACGCCAATGGAACAAAATTATATTCTGCCCGTGTAATTCCTTTTAAAGGTAGCTGGATAGAATTTGCCACTGACATTAATTCGGTAATGTACGCTTACATCGATCGTAAGAAGAAGTTACCATTAACCACCTTGTTAAGAGCAATCGGATACGAGCGCGACAAGGATATATTGGAGATCTTCGACCTAGCGGAGGAGGTTAAAGTGACCAAAACAGGTCTTAAAAAAGTATTAGGTCGCAAATTAGCTGCTCGTGTGCTTAAAACATGGGTAGAAGATTTTGTAGATGAAGATACGGGTGAAGTTGTTTCTATTGAGCGTAACGAAGTAGTATTAGACCGGGATACTATTTTGGAGAAAGATCAGATAGAAGAAATTCTAGATGCAGACGTTCAAACTATTCTTCTTCACAAAGAGGATATTGAAGCCTCTGAATATGCCATTATTCACAATACACTGCAAAAAGATCCTACTAACTCAGAGAAAGAGGCAGTAGAGCACATCTATAGACAATTAAGAAACGCTGAGCCGCCAGATGAGGAAACAGCACGTGGTATTATCGATAAGTTGTTCTTCTCCGAGCAACGCTATAGTTTAGGAGAAGTTGGACGTTATCGTATCAATAAAAAATTAGGACTTGAAATAGAGTCTACTGTTCAAGTGCTTACGAAGCAAGATATCCTTAGCATCGTTAAGTACTTAATCGAATTAATCAATGCAAAAGCGGAGATTGATGATATCGATCACCTAAGCAATCGTCGTGTTCGTACCGTAGGTGAACAAATGTCTAACCAATTTGGTGTTGGATTAGCACGTATGGCTCGTACGATTAAAGAACGTATGAATGTACGTGATAATGAGGTGTTTACACCAATAGATTTGATTAACGCTAAGACCTTGTCTTCTGTTATCAATTCATTTTTTGGAACGAACCAATTATCACAGTTTATGGATCAAACTAACCCATTAGCGGAAGTTACCCATAAACGTCGTTTATCAGCTTTAGGACCAGGTGGTTTATCTCGTGAGAGAGCTGGTTTTGAGGTTCGAGATGTACACTACACTCACTACGGAAGGCTTTGCCCAATTGAAACACCAGAGGGACCGAATATTGGTTTGATCTCGTCTATGTGTGTTTACTCTAAGGTAAATAAAATGGGTTTCTTGGAAACTCCATATCGCAAAGTAGTAGAAGGGAAAGTAGATTTTAGCGTTGCTCCAGTTTACTTAAGCGCCGAGGAAGAAGAACAAAAGGTAATTGCTCAGGCAAATGCACCTGTATCGGACGATGGAAATTTTGAGAATGAGCGTGTAAAAGTTAGAGATGAAGCTGACTATCCAATGGTTGAACCCGAAAAGGTCGATTTTATGGATGTTGCGCCCAATCAAATTGCCTCTATATCTGCGTCAATGATTCCTTTCTTGGAGCATGATGATGCGAACCGTGCCTTAATGGGATCTAACATGATGCGTCAGGCAGTTCCACTTTTACGTCCCGAAGCTCCTATTGTAGGAACGGGTCTGGAGAAAAGAGTAGCTCGCGATAGTCGTGTTCTGGTTAATGCCGAAGGAGATGGTGTTGTTGACTATGTTGATGCACAGAAAATCACCATTAAGTATGATCGCACGGACGATGAGCGCTTAGTTAGTTTTGAAGATGATTACAAGACCTATAATCTTGTGAAGTTCCGTAAAACAAACCAAAGTACTTGTATTAACATTAAGCCAATTGTGCGCAAAGGAGATCGCGTAGAATTTGGGCAGGTTTTATGTGAAGGGTATGCAACCGAAGCGGGTGAATTAGCCTTAGGAAGAAATATGATGGTGGCCTTTATGCCTTGGAAAGGGTATAACTTTGAGGATGCGATTGTTATTTCAGAAAGAGTGGCACGTGAGGATATCTTTACCTCACTTCACATTGATGAATATACTTTAGATGTTAGAGATACTAAATTAGGGGCAGAGGAACTTACCGCTGATATTCCTAACGTAAGTGAAGAGGCAACTAAAGATTTGGATGAGAATGGTTTAATTCGCGTAGGTGCTGAAGTAAAACCTGGTGATATCTTAATTGGTAAGATTACTCCCAAGGGAGAATCGGATCCTACTCCTGAAGAAAAGCTTTTACGAGCTATTTTCGGTGATAAAGCCGGCGATGTTAAGGATGCTTCCTTAAAAGCTTCTCCTTCTTTACAGGGTGTGGTAATTAATAAGAAATTATTCGCTCTTGCTAGAAAAGACAAGAAAACAAGGTTACAAGACAAAGAGGAAATTCTCAAATTGGACCAAGAGTTCAATATGCAGGTGGAAACCTTACGTCAAACTTTCCTTGAAAAGCTTAGCATTTTGGTTGCTGGTAAAACAAGCCAAGGTGTAGAAAACGATCTGAAAGAAGTTGTGATTCCTAAGGGAACCAAATTCACACAGAAGATTTTAAATAGTATCGATGATTTTATCCGTATTACGGGTGGAACATGGACTACTGACGCAGATAGAAACGAAGCGATTCAAACTCTTCTGCATAATTTTAAGATTAAGTATAACGATTATTTAGGAGCTTATAAACGCCGTAAGTTTACTATTTCTGTTGGTGATGAACTACCTTCAGGTATTGTAAAAATGGCTAAAGTTTATATCGCCAAGAAGCGTAAGCTTAAAGTAGGGGATAAAATGGCGGGTCGTCACGGTAACAAGGGTATTGTAGCTCGTATCGTACGTGAAGAGGATATGCCATTCTTAGAAGATGGTACTCCAGTAGACATCGTTCTAAACCCACTGGGTGTACCTTCAAGGATGAATATTGGTCAGATCTATGAAACCGTATTAGGTTGGGCTGGAAAGCGTTTGGGTCGCAAATTTGCTACCCCGATTTTCGACGGTGCAAGCTTGGATCAGATTAACTCATTTACTGATGAAGCGGGTATCCCGCGCTTTGGACACACTTTCTTATACGATGGTGGTACCGGCGAGAAATTCCATCAAGCAGCAACAGTGGGGATCATTTATATGATTAAACTGGGACACATGATTGATGATAAGATGCACGCACGTAGTATCGGACCATACTCTTTAATTACGCAGCAACCACTCGGTGGTAAAGCGCAATTTGGAGGTCAGAGATTTGGTGAGATGGAGGTTTGGGCTCTCGAAGCATTCGGAGCATCAAATATTCTTCGCGAAATCTTAACTGTTAAATCAGATGATGTTATTGGAAGGGCTAAAACCTATGAAACCATTGTACGTGGTGATGCTATGCCAGAACCTGGAATTCCAGAGTCTTTCAACGTATTACTTCACGAATTAAATGGTCTTGGTTTAAAAGTAACCCTAGATTAACTGATTAAAAATTTAATTTCCTAGCAGATGTCATTAAGGAAAAACGATAAAGGCGGCTACAACAGCAACTTCAAAAGTATTACCATTAGCTTGGCTTCTCCAGAATTTTTATTGGAGCGTTCGCATGGTGAGGTGTTAAAGCCCGAAACTATAAATTACCGTACTCATAAGCCAGAGCGTGATGGCTTATTTTGTGAGCGCATCTTCGGCCCTGTAAAGGATTACGAATGTGCTTGTGGTAAGTACAAAAGAATTCGCTACAAAGGCATTGTTTGTGACCGTTGTGGTGTAGAAGTAACCGAAAAGAAAGTACGTCGCGAAAGAGTTGGTCATATCAACTTGGTAGTGCCAGTAGCTCACATTTGGTATTTCAAATCATTACCTAACAAAATTGGTTACCTCTTAGGTTTACCAACAAAAAAGTTAGAAATGATCATTTACTACGAACGCTACGTAGTAATTCAAGCGGGTAACGCTACTAAGGAAGATGGTTCTGCTCTTACGTATATGGAATACCTTACGGAAGAAGAGTATCTTGATGCATTGGAGCGTTTACCTATTGAAAATCAATATTTAGACGATTCTGACCCAACTAAGTTCATCGCCAAAATGGGTGGTGAGGCTTTAATTGATCTTTTATCTCGTCTTGATTTAGACACTCTTTCTTATGAGTTAAGAAACAAAGCAAATACCGAAACTTCACAACAACGTAAACAAGAAGCTCTTAAGAGACTTGTAGTTGTAGAGGCTTTCCGCGATGCCAATACTCGTATTGAAAACCGTCCAGAATGGATGGTTGTTAAAGTGGTACCAGTAATTCCGCCTGAATTACGTCCGCTTGTTCCTCTAGATGGAGGACGTTTCGCGACCTCAGATTTGAATGACTTATACCGTCGTGTGATTATCCGTAACAATCGTCTTAAACGATTAATGGAAATAAAAGCACCGGAGGTAATTCTTCGTAATGAGAAGCGTATGCTGCAGGAATCTGTAGATTCACTTTTCGACAATACTAGAAAAGCAAGTGCTGTAAAAACGGATAATAACCGTGCGTTAAAGTCACTTTCTGACTCTTTAAAGGGTAAACAAGGACGTTTCCGTCAAAACCTTTTAGGTAAAAGGGTTGACTATTCTGCACGTTCCGTAATTGTGGTTGGACCAGAATTGAAACTGCACGAATGTGGTCTTCCGAAGGGAATGGCGGCAGAACTATACAAACCCTTTATCGTTCGTAAGCTTATCGAAAGAGGCATCGTGAAAACGGTAAAGTCGGCGAAGAAAATTATAGATAAGAGAGAGCCCGTAGTTTGGGATATTCTTGAGAATGTAATGAAAGGGCATCCGGTATTATTGAACCGTGCCCCAACGCTTCACCGTTTAGGTATTCAGGCCTTCCAGCCTAAAATGATTGAGGGTAAAGCTATCCAGTTGCACCCCTTAGCTTGTACGGCTTTTAATGCGGATTTTGATGGTGATCAAATGGCAGTGCACCTACCATTAGGCTCGGCTGCTATTTTGGAAGCACAACTTCTAATGTTGGCTTCTCATAATATTCTTAATCCAGCAAACGGTTCTCCAATTACGGTACCTTCTCAGGATATGGTATTGGGCCTCTATTACATGACTAAGCAAAAGCTTGGTACTAAAGAGGAGCCAGTATTAGGGGAAGGACTAACTTTTTATTCGGCAGAAGAAGCAGAAATTGCTTTTAACGAAGGAAAGGTGAATCTTAACGCCAAAGTTAGAGTACGTGCCAACGTTGAAGTAGAGGGTGAACTAGTACAGAAAGTTATTGAGACTTCTTTTGGTAGAATCTTATTTAACAAAGCGGTTCCACCAACCGTAGGCTATATTAACCAAGTACTTACCAAAAAGGCCTTAAGAGAAATCATCTCAGATATCTTAAAAGCCACGGATGTACCAACTACTGCTAATTTCTTAGATGAAATTAAGCAATTAGGATTTATGACTGCTTTCCGCGGTGGACTGTCTTTCTCTCTTGGTGATATTATTATCCCAGAAGAAAAAGTAGAGTTAGTTAAGGATGCGCAAGAACAAGTTGAAGGTATCCTCGGAAGCTACAACATGGGTCTGATAACCAATAACGAACGTTATAATCAAGTTATTGATGTTTGGACTACTACTAATGCTCGCTTAACAGAGCGTGCAATGCATCACCTTATTACAGATAGACAAGGTTTTAACCCAATCTATATGATGCTTGATTCTGGTGCGAGGGGGTCGAAAGAGCAAATCCGTCAGCTATCAGGTATGCGTGGACTGATGGCGAAACCCCAAAAATCCGGATCATCAGGTGGTGAGATTATTGAAAACCCAATTATTGCAAACTTTAAAGAAGGTTTATCAATTCTTGAGTACTTTATTTCTACTCACGGTGCACGTAAAGGTCTTGCAGATACAGCATTGAAAACGGCCGATGCGGGTTATTTGACTCGTCGTTTAGTAGATGTTGCACAAGATGTAATTATCACGGAGGTAGATTGTGGAACTTTAAGAGGGCTTGAAGTTTCTGCCTTAAAGAAAAATGAAGAAATCGTAGAGCCTCTATATGATCGTGTTCTTGGTCGTGTTTCACTACATGATGTTATCGATCCTATCAGCAGTGAGGTTTACGTGAAATCTGGTGAGCTGATTAATGAAGACGAAGCAGCAGCAATTGAAAATTCACCTATTCAAATGGTGGAAGTTCGTTCTTCTTTAACTTGTGAAAGCAAAAAAGGTATTTGCTCTAAGTGTTACGGTCGTAACTTGGCTACTGGTAAAATGGTTCAAAATGGTGAAGCTGTAGGTGTTATTGCAGCGCAGTCTATTGGAGAGCCAGGTACTCAACTTACTTTAAGAACCTTCCACGTAGGTGGAACAGCTGGTAACGTTTCTGAAGAAAGTTCGATCAAAGCTAAATTCGAAGGACTAGGTGAGTTTGATGAACTACGTACCGTTATGGGCGAAGATGGCGATGGTAAACCAGTAGAGATCGTGATTGGTCGTACCGGTGAAATGAGACTGGTGGATCAGAAAACCGGTATAAACCTCGCTACCAACAATATTCCTTACGGATCGCATATATTTAAGAAATCGGGTGATAAGGTTGCCAAGGACGAAGTAATTTGTCAATGGGATCCATATAACGCGGTTATTATTTCTGAAAGTGCTGGTAAGATTCAATTCTCAGATATTGAGCAAGGTTTCACTTATCGAGTGGAAATTGACGAGCAAACTGGCTACATGGAAAAAGTTATTTCTGAAACAAGAAATAAAAAACTTATTCCAACAATAGCCATTGTTAACAATAAAGGCGAGGAAATTAAGCACTATACCCTACCCGTAGGTTCTCACATTATTGTTGAAAATGGTGATGAGATTATTGCTGGTAAAACTTTAGTTAAGATTCCACGTAAATCTGCGAAAGCGGGTGATATTACCGGTGGTCTTCCTCGAGTTACGGAATTGTTTGAGGCGAGAAACCCTTCGAACCCGGCAGTTGTTTCAGAGATTGATGGTGTTGTTTCTTACGGAAAGATTAAACGTGGTAATCGTGAGATTATCGTAGAGAGTCGTACCGGAGAAATTAAGAAATACTTGATCAACCTTAGTAAGCAAATTCTAGTACAAGAGAATGACTTTGTAAGAGCAGGTATGCCTCTATCTGAAGGAGCAATTACTCCTGCTGATATTTTGGCAATTCAAGGACCAAACAGGGTACAAGAGTATCTTGTAAATGAAATCCAAGAAGTATATCGTTTACAAGGTGTGAAGATTAATGACAAGCATTTTGAAACCTTAGTGCGTCAGATGATGCGTAAAGTTGACATTCAAGATCCAGGAGATACCTTATTCTTAGAGAAGAGCCTGGTTCATAAGAATGACTTTATTGAGCAAAACGACTGGATATTCGACAAGAAAATTGTTGAGGACCCAGGTGAGTCTGATACTTTAAAAGCGGGTCAAATTGTAACTGCACGTCGTTTAAGAGACGAGAACTCTTTATTGCGTAGAGCAGATAAGAATTTGGTTACGGCTAGAGATGCTAATCCTGCAACGGCAAAACCGGTATTGCAAGGTATTACAAGAGCTTCACTACAAACTAAGAGCTTTATCTCAGCAGCTTCATTCCAAGAAACAACAAAAGTTCTTAACGAGGCAGCGGTTAATGGTAAGCGCGATTACTTAGAAGGTCTTAAAGAAAACGTTATCGTTGGTCATAAAATTCCAGCTGGTACAGGTATGAAGTCTTATGAGCAAATTATTGTTGGCTCTAAAGAAGAATACGAGAAACTTAAAGAGCTTCAAGACGTAAAAGTTGAAGAAAAAGCCTAGTAATAAGCGATGACTGAAGAAGAAAAAAAAGCAGCAGCTATGCCCAAAGAAGGACAACTAAACGTTGAACTTTCTGAAGAAGTGGCTGAAGGAGAATACTCAAATCTGGCTATTATTAATCACTCACCGAGTGAATTCGTAGTGGACTTCATTAGAGTTATGCCCGGGGTGCCTAAGGCAAAGGTTAAATCGAGAATTGTTTTAACGCCACAGCATGCCAAGCGCTTTTTGAAAGCTTTAAACGATAATGTTCATCGCTTTGAACAGCAACACGGAGAAATATCTGATACGGAGCAGCCTAATATGCCACTAAATTTTGGTGGTCCACAAGGACAAGCTTAGTATTGAACCGACGCATATTGAAAAGGCTCGCCATTTGGCGAGCCTTTTTTGTTCCTAAGTCAATTAATGGTTTAGCTCAACTTAAGCCTAACTGGCAGAACTACTCTTAAGTTAACCGATTTGCCATCTTTTTGAGCAGCCTGAACAAACTTGGGTATACTGGCCACTAAAGCTAATGTCTCTTTTTCTGCTTGATAAACCGCTTCTTTTTCTTCTTGGGTATCGACCTCAATGCTTCGAGCGATTTCTGCATCTGAAATAGCTCCATTTTGATCAATCATGAAAGAAACGTATAGAGTGCCTTCCAAACCTAATTCTTCAGCAAGCTTAGGGTATTTGAAATTTTCCATGATATAAGAGTTGATTGCTTGTATTGCACAAGATTGCATTTCATCAGCGGTTTTAGAATCATCACAACCTAAAGCTACCGGAAATTGATCGATCTGATCTACACTAACACTGGTGTCAACTTTTTTGTCGTGGGAGACCATATCGTCCTCAGCTTGATTACAGGCAATTAAGGTCATCGTCGCTATTAGCGGCAAAACGACCAAATAGATACTTTTTTTCCATTGGGGACTTTCTTTTTGATACAACATGGTAATTCTTGTTTTAATTAATGAAGAGTTAAAAAATGGACTCGGAGCGATAGCTTTTTCCGGATAAGCTAGATCCCCGCCCAAGGTGCTGCTTAATAGCAGATGCGCATAATTTTCAATATTTTCGGCTTTAATCATTAGGGCGTCAACCTCAAATTCATGAACCTGTCTAAGTTCCTTGGCCATTAAGTAAAGGATAGGATCAAACCAGAGCAAAGTGCTGATTAGTTTAAAATAGAAGCGGTCATAGTGGTGCTTTAAGCTAGAATGGTAGAGCTCGTGCTGGACAATCAATTCGAGATTTTTTGACTTCAGAAGGGGGGTGGGAATGAAAACCCATTTGCCTAAGCAAAACGGATTTTTGATCTTGTCACTGCATAGAATTTTATGCTCTAAGATTTCACGTGGCTCTGCGTCTTTGGCTAATTTAGAGATATAATAAATCCCGCTAAGGAAGTATAAGACAGAGCCTATTATACCAATGAAATAAATGGGTTGCCAAAGTATAAATGAATCATTAGCAACAAGGAGCTGTTCATTAAGATTTTTGCCTTCAATTAGAATTTCAGGCAATTGAAAATTAAAGACTTGCGTTCGGCTCCATGGAAAAGTAAATTTCGGCGCAATTAGTGCGATTCCGATGGCTAAAGGACTGCTAAATAATAGCAGTAGCCTATTAATGCGATGAAAGCTAAAGCCTGCGAATAGAAGCTTAAATGAGAGGTAAAAAAGACCACTAAAGAACAGATAGTATAGAATGCTACTGAGGATCATTTTCCTTTATTTTTTTCGATGATATTTAAAAGGTCATCCATTTCTTTACTATCTAGCTTCTCCTTTTCGGCAAAAAAACTGACCATTTTACTCAAACTACCCTCAAAATAGCTACCCATAACTTTACGAAGAGAGAAGCTCTTATAGTCTTCTTTACTGATAATGGGGTAATAGATGAAGCCTCTTCCTTTGCTTTCATGCGACACAAACTCTTTTTGTTCTAGAATGCGTATAATGGTGGAAACGGTATTTATAGCTGGCTTTGGATCCTTATAAAGCGCTAGCAAGTCTTTTACGCTGGACCTTCCTTTACTCCATAAATGCTGCATTACTTCTTCTTCAGCTTTCGTTAGCTCTTTTATAATCATACTTAAACTTTGAACAATATTAACTAAATATTTAGTTAAACTAAAATATTAGTTGAAATAATTTAGGATAAAAAAAAATCGACTGCCCGAGGACAGTCGATTTTATAAAATGCGTATTTGCCCTTAATCGTTACCTAAGAAAGCAAGTATGTAGTAGGCCAAAGTTGTAAGAGAAGCCAAAGCAGCAATTAAATAAGTGTTAGCTGCTGCACCTAAGGCATCTTTTGCAATTTTGTGCTCAGATGGGTTCGCGGTGTTCGTGTCTTTTAACCAAGCCAAAGCGCGATTACTTGCATCGTATTCCACGGGAAGTGTTACCAAAGAGAATAGGGTAATGGCGCCTTGGAGGAAGATTACCGTGAGAAACACTAAATCATAAGGAAAGAGCGATAGTAGGAAGGATCCAAATATCATTACCATAAAAATAATATTAATGGCTTTGCTACTGAAACTTACGATGGGAACCATGGCAGAGCGAAACTCCAACCAGCGATATGCAGTGGCGTGTTGTACGGCATGTCCAACTTCATGAGCCGCAACGGCTGCGGCAGCAACTGAACGATTTTCATAAACGGCTTCGCTTAAATTTACGGTCTTGTCTTTGGGATTATAATGGTCTGTTAGTCTACCTGGCGTGGAAATAACTTTTACATCATGAATACCATGGTCTGCAAGCATTTTTTCTGCAATCTCCCTGCCGCTTAAGCCATTTTCTAGTCCAATCTTTTCGTATTTACGAAACTTACTTTTTAGTCTCCCTTGGGCAATAAAGCCCAAAATCAAAAAACCAATGAGGATGATGAATAGTGTCATTTTTTATTGAATTAAATCTTCAGCAATTATACCAAATTACATGCCTCAGTCTTAGCTTAAAATAATAGTTTTAGCCCTTTAAAATTTATTTATGGCAAAACGACCTCTTATTTTGGTATGTAATGATGATGGAATAACAGCACCTGGGATACGCAGTTTAATTAGCGTTGTAAATCAACTTGGTGATGTTGTGGTAGTTGCACCAGACAGTCCGCAGTCTGCGATGGGGCATGCTATTACCATTAATGGAATTTTACGTTGCGATCCTTTTTCGATGGATGATGGACCGCAAACAGAGTATAGCTGTTCAGGAACACCTGTCGACTGCGTCAAGTTGGCAGTGAATGAGATTTTAGACCGTAAACCTGATTTGGTCGTTAGTGGCATCAATCACGGCAGTAATGCTTCCATCAATGTTCTTTATTCTGGAACTATGTCGGCTGCTATGGAGGGTTGTTTAGAAGGAATTCCTTCAGTTGGTTTTTCCCTCTGTGATTTTAGCTGGCAGGCCGATTTCGAAGCAGCTTTGCCTTATGTTAAGCGCATCTGCGAAAGCATTTTAAAAAATGGTTTGACTGCAAAAACAGTCCTAAACGTTAATATTCCGCAGTTTACAGGCGAAGAGTATAAAGGAATTAAGGTTTGTCGGCAGGCAAATGGCAATTGGGAAGAAGAATTCGATCGTCGTGAAGACCCACGTTCTCGTAATTATTATTGGTTAACAGGAAAGTTTGTTAATTACGATAGCGGCGATGATACAGACGAGTGGGCCCTCGCTAATTACTATATTTCCATGGTCCCGATGACTAGTGATCTCACTGCTCATAATTTAATCGGCCCCATCACAAACTGGAATTTGTAGGCTAATTATTACCATTCTGTGAACCTTATATATCTATGATAAAGTTAAGTACATCGCAAGAGTATATTATTGGAATTGCTTTAGGTTTAAGCTTACCTTTTATTAGCCTCTACTTAATATTTAGCCTACGTCCAGAGTTGTTGGGGGTTCAACGGTTTAATTATGAGGTGATTAAACAGTTGAATTTGGGGCTATTGACCTTCGGTATGCTTCTAAACGCAGCGTGTTTTTTTCTCGTTTTACGCTTCAATAAAGAGAGAATGGGTAATGGCATTTTACAAGCAACGATAGTCCTTCTGCTGGCAATGGTTATTTACAAATTTTTGTTGTAAAGTTTTCTACTGCAGTATGAAAGGCGCGAAGGCTTAAGCTATTTTTGTGTAAAGATTAAGAATTGAAGTACTACTTAATTGCTGGCGAAGCGAGTGGCGATTTGCATGGAGCCAATCTGCTGAAAGCGCTTAAAAAATACGACAGTAACCCACAATTTAAAGCTTGGGGAGGTGATTTGATGGCCGCTGAAGGAGCCGAATTAGTGAAGCATTACCGTGACCTTGCATTTATGGGTTTTGCCGAAGTAGTATTGAATCTCCCTACAATATTGGGGAATCTGAAGTTCTGTAAAAAAGACCTACTTTCTTTCCAAGCAGATGCTTTGATTCTAATAGATTATCCTGGTTTCAACATGCGCATAGCAGAATTTGCTAAAAGACATGGAATCAGGGTGTTTTACTACATTTCGCCGCAAATTTGGGCCTGGAAAAAGAATAGGGTCTTTAAATTAAAGCGTGACGTTGATCGAATGCTTACGATTTTACCTTTTGAGAAAGATTTTTACGGTCAATATGATATGGATGTCGACTTTGTTGGCCACCCATTATTAGACGCTTTGGCGGAAAGACCAGATTTTGATAAGGTGGATCGTCTTGAGAGTTTAAAGCTCAAGGGAGATGGTCCCATTTTGGCCTTATTGCCAGGAAGTCGGACCCAAGAAATCGGGGAAATGTTGCCTGTAATGGTGGCGGCCGCTGAAGCAGAAGGATTGGAATGGGTTATTGCTGGCGCACCGTCACAAGATTCAAGCTTTTACCAAAAGGTCTTACCGGGGAAAGATTTGAATTTAATATTCGGAAGAACCTATGATATTTTAGAGGTTTCAGATTTTGCCTTTGTAGCTTCTGGAACAGCCACACTAGAAACCGCTTTAATTGGCACCCCAGAGGTAGTGTGCTATAAGGGTAATTGGATTAGTTATTTTATTGCGAGGGCTTTAGTCAAAATCAAGTATATTTCCTTAGTTAATCTAATAATGGATCGGGAGTTGGTTAAAGAGTTGATTCAAGAGAACTTCACCTCCGCGAAACTACAGGAAGAATTAAAAAAATTGGGTCACGCAACAAGGCGGCGAGAAGTCTTAAATTCTTATCAAGAATTGAGAGAAAAGTTAGGAGGGAAAGGGGCATCAGACAAAGCAGCGCAATTAATTTATGAGGATATTTCGGCATAGCCTAATCATCATCTTGGTTTTAAGTACTACTGTAATTCACGCGATGGATTTACGGGTACGGCTTTTTTCTGCCATGGAGGTGAAGGAAACTATCATTACTACCGATAGCATAGATTTTAGTCTTTTAGCTTTGGATGATAAGGGTCAGGTAATCGACACTATTTACGATGTGTTTGCAGCCGATAGTCTGCGCACTTTCTACCTAGGCATTGGAGCAGGAGGTTTAGCCTTAAAGCGCGGTGAGAATGATCTTGGAGTTTATAAAAGATTGCTTTTTAAGGGACTGGATTCCTTGCAACAATTTCGTATCAAGGCTAATAACCGCGAGCGAGCTTATTATGGTGATATTGAAGTGGAACTGCGTAAAAGTAAGCTCTACTTGATAAACCGAGTTAACTTGGAACTATATGTTGCCGGGGTTGTAGAAAGCGAAGCGGGACATGTGCCTGAACTAGAGTTTTTTAAAGCACAAGCCGTCTTAGCGCGAACCTTTGCCTTAAAGAATATTAGTAAGCATGCTAAAGAAGGGTATAATCTAAAGGATGATGTTAGTTCTCAGGTTTATCATTCTCGGGCGCATTACACCCATAAGGATCTTATCGAAAAAGCAGTTGCGCTTACTCGAGATACCATTTTAGTTAGTGATGATTGCGCGCCTATTCTTAGTGTTTTTCATGCAAATAGTGGTGGTTATACGGTAAACTCTGAAGATGTTTGGTTAAGAGCGATTGATTATTTGCAGGCAGCAAATGATAGTTTTAGTATTGGAGTTGGTTCCTATAATTGGACGAAGGAAATTGATAAGCAACGCTATTTCACCTACTTCTCTAAAATGATGGGAGTGGAAAATAATCTTGAATTTCAGAAGGCTTTGTTAAACCTGCATCAAGATGGCAGAGAAAGTCATTTTAAATATAAAGGCAGAAGTCTTAAGCTTACCAAAGTACGTCACGATTACAAGTTGAAATCAACGTATTTTAAAGCAGAAATTAATGGTGATAAAATAGTCCTGCAAGGTTTTGGTTTTGGCCATGGGGTTGGGCTTTCGCAAGATGGGGCTATTGCAATGAGTAAGAAGGGTTTTAAATACCGAGAAATATTGAATTTTTATTTTAATTCTGTAGAGCTAGAGTCGCTGAAGTATCGCAATTAGCTTGGTGTTAAGAACTAGTTTTTTACTTTACTGCTAAGGCTATTTTTTTGAGGGGCTAAGGTCCCTTGCTTTTAAAAGTCTTATATTTGCCTAGGTTTAGGGGGTAGTAAAATGGTAATTAAAATCTTAATGGTTTATGCTAAGGAAAATTATCCTTCGTAATTCTGATCGTTTTTTATCCCGCTGGATTGTACTCGTTTTCGATTTGTTGGTCATTTTTGTGACCTACCAAGTTTCAATTGTACTACGCTATAATTTCGAAGTTTCTTCCGTCCCTCCAGGATTAATCCTCACCAAATTACCCTTCATCATAATTGCCTACTTAATCGGCTTTACTATTAGTAAATCGCACGTTGGAGTAATTAGACATACTGGTGTTTCCGATGCCTACGCTATATTTCGAGGCGGCTTAATTTCCCTCTTGGTTTTATCTTTTGGAAGTAACCTTGCCTTTTACTATGAACCACAGTATATGCACTACTTAGTGGTGCCGAACTCTATCTTAGTTATCCATTTTCTGCTCGGTATTGTTGTGTTAATTGGAACTCGATTTGCGGTTAAAATTCTCTTTTTCCGTTTTCAAACAGGCTCCAAAGTGAAAGCTACTAAAGTTATGATCTACGGTGCAGGAGCCTCTGGGGTAATAACTAAAAACACTCTTGAGCACGATACTAGTCGCGAATACGATATAGTTTGCTTTATAGACGATAACCCAAAGAAGATTGGTAAGTCAATTGAAGGAATACCCATCTTTTCGAATGAGAAAGCATTAAGCGATCTGTTTTTAAGTAAAAACCGAGCTGCGCAAGTAATCCTCTCTATCCAAACAGGTATTTCGGTAAAGCGTAAAAATGAAATTGTAGATCAGTGCCTTAGTCTAGATTTAAAAGTTAAAGTTATTCCTCCAGTTGATAGCTGGATACAAGGGGAGCTAAGTACAAAGCAAATAAAATCTGTTAGGATTGAGGATCTTTTAGAGCGTGAGGAGATTAAGCTTGATAGCAAAAATGTCCAACGAGAAATCCAAGCTAAAAGCGTTTTGGTTACTGGTGCGGCAGGGTCCATTGGGAGTGAAATTGTAAGGCAGGTTTTACATTACAAACCAAAGCAAGTCATTTTGCTGGATCAGGCAGAGTCACCCATGTATGAACTTAGCCTAGAGTTGAAAAATATTTTTAAAAACTTCGACGATATAGCAGAATGTGTTATTGCCGATGTGCGCGATCGTAAAAGGATGGAAAAAGTTTTTGAAGCTTTCAATCCAGATATTATTTTCCATGCAGCGGCTTACAAACATGTTCCCCTAATGGAAGACAATCCCTATGAAGCGGTGGGAGTTAATGTTTTAGGCACCAAGAATGTAGCAGATCTTGCGGTAGAGCATGATGTCGCTAAATTTGTAATGGTAAGTACCGATAAAGCGGTGAACCCCACTAATGTTATGGGCGCCACCAAGAGGACCGCTGAGCTTTATACACAAAGCCTCGGCTCCAAAGAAGGAGTACAGACCCAATTTATTACCACTCGTTTTGGTAATGTTTTAGGTTCCAATGGATCGGTGATTCCAGTTTTTAGAAGACAGTTAGAAAAAGGTGGTCCGATTACTTTAACGCATAAGGATATTACCCGCTATTTTATGACCATACCTGAAGCTTGTAATCTGGTCTTGGAGGCTGGTTCCATGGGGAACGGTGGGGAGATTTTTGTCTTTGATATGGGGGACTCTGTTAAGATATATGATCTAGCTAAAAAGATGATTCAACTATCAGGCTTCGAGTTAGGAAGAGACATGCAGATCGTTGAAGTAGGTTTAAGACCAGGTGAAAAATTGTATGAGGAGCTTCTTACGGGAAAGGAAAATACACTGGAAACGCATCATCCTAAAATTATGATTGCGCAAACCGCTATTATGGATGCTCATGCAATTCATTTGGCAATAGAGCGAGTACGTCAAGCATTACAATCTAATGATAACTTAGCTTTAGTGTCTTCTCTAAAAAGCTTGGTACCAGAATTTATAAGTAATAACTCGATTTACGAGTCTTTAGATCTTCAAGCGCAAGCTAAATGAAAAAGCTCTTGATTTGTTTAGCGCTGCTAAGCTTTAATGCAGCAAGCGTGCAGGCTCAGTACCTTTTTCGGCACTTAAATTTTTTAAATAGTCTAAAATCAGAATCTCAACTTTATGATTTAGAAGTTGATTTTCACAGCTCAGTTCGGCCGCTTAATACCGAGCAGATGGATGAGATTCAAAATGATGATCTCGAGAACCCTCCAAGTAAGGCATCTTGGTTTAACCGCAAATTGTGGCATGAACACTTGGTAGAAGTGGAGGAGGAGAAATATGCCATTACCATCGATCCATTAGTTAACTTCCAGTTGGGTTTCGAAGGCGGAGAAGACGCTTATCGTTATATTAATACTCGTGGATTTCTACTAGAAGGACGCATTGGAAAGAATTTAACTTTTTACTCTACTTTTTTAGAGAACCAAGGTCGGTTTGCGGATTATATAAGGCAATATGCTTCGAGACGTCGTGTTATTCCCGGGCAAAGTAGTGCCGTTCGAGGTTTTGGCGATGGCGGTTTTGACTATGGTTTTGTAGCAGCAGAGGTGAGTTATAATCCTAACGAGTTTTTTGTTTTTACCGCCGGCCAAGGGCGCAATTTCTTAGGCGAAGGCTACCGCTCAATGCTGCTATCTGATGGAGCATTTAGTTATCCTTTTTTTAGAATTGAAACGACTTTCTGGAAGTTTAAATATGTAAACCTGTGGACTCAGATGTATGATTTACGCAGGGATGCTATGATTACTCCAGAGAATTTTGCTCGGAAGTACCTTAGCTCACATTACTTAAGTATCAACATAAACTCACGCTTAAATTTCAGCGTATTTGAGTCTATTATGGTTGGGGATACTTCCCAGATGGAGGGTTTAGATGTTAGTTTTTTAAATCCCATTATTTTTTACCGTCCAGTAGAATTCGCTGTGGGGTCTCGCAATGGAAATGCACTCTTGGGGGCAGCATTTTCCTATAAAACCTATAACAAGCAGATGGTCTATGGGCAGTTTGTTTTGGACGAATTCCAACTATCATCTATCCTAGCGCAAGAGGGGAGTTGGGTTAATAAATATGGTTTTCAGTTGGGCTACAAGTGGTATGATGCTTTCAAGGTAAAAGGCTTATTTCAGAGATTGGAGTATAATACGGCACGTCCTCATACCTATCAGCACCGTGAAATTTTAACAAATTATGCCCACTACGGCTCTCCTTTGGCCCATCCTTGGGGAGCTAATTTTCACGAAGTAATTTACCAAGCCGTTTATCAGAAGAGCCGCTGGGAAGGAGATTTACAGTTTAATTTTGGGCGAATGGGAGCAGATGCTTCTGGCTCCAACTGGGGTTCTGACATTTACTTATCTTACGAAAGTAGGGAGCAAGAATTGGGGAATGAAATAGCACAAGGATTAAGCGCCAATTATATTTATTTGCAGGCCCGAGCTGCTTATTTGGTAAATACAGCTAGCAATTTGAAATTAGAGCTTGGAATAAGGTACCGTAATTTTAGTCCGGATGTGGCGGAGAATGTAAAGACTAGTGCCATGCTAAATCAAGAAAGCACGATGCTCTTTTTTGGATTAAGAACGGAAATGTTTAATCGCTATTACGATTTGTAGACTTATGTGGAAGGAGTTTAAGCCTACTATTTTATTTTTGGTAAAATTCTTTGCCATCTACCTGGTATTTAGCACACTATATGGTTTATACATTGCTAATTACGACGAGAATCAAGTGCTTGACCCTATTACACGATTTGTAGCAGTTAATTGTGTTTCAACGGCCTCGGCTATTGGCTACGAAACAGAAGTAGTTGAAGATGATCATCTTAGAGTGGAGACTGAGGATGAGCAAACTTTCGATAGTATTTGGCTAGATGAAATTTATGCTGTTTCCGTCGAGGAGGGCTGCAATGGAATTAATATTATGATTCTTTTTGCTGCTTTTGTGGTTGGTTTTGGTGGCCGGCTAAAAAATATGCTCTGGTTTATTCCAACAGGGTTATTATTCATTCACATCGCTAATATTGGTCGCTTATTATTACTTAGTTTATTGAACGTAGAATGGGGAGGGAGAGGTTTTCATTTTTTTCATAAGTACGGCTTTACGGCGGTATTGTACCTAGCCATTTTACTGCTTTGGTATTTATGGGTCATGCATCTTAATGGCAAAGCATCTTTTAAGTCAAAATCGATTAAAAAGAATGCTTAAACAATTTGGCTACGCAAGAATATCTTTCATTGTTTTAGGAGCTTCAGGTCTTTTTCTGGTTTACTTTTTTCAGCACTATTTAGATTTTCATTCTATACTTTTTAAAGGGCAGGCACCGCAAGAATTAGATTACTCAAGCGATTTTAAGCAGGTTGAGAGAGTGCCTTTCATCGTTAATAAGATTGGACGATATTTATTGAACGATCTTTTTACAATTTCAATAATCTATGGTCTGTTTTACGAAAAGAAGTACTTGCGATTTGCTTTTATAGTGCTGCTCTTTGGTCTAGTGTTTTTATTACCTAGCTATCTTTTTCTTTACCTGGCTAAACCAGTAGGCTTTAGCTCTTTGGTTAGTCATCTGCACCGAATCGTACTGAACCCAGTACTGATGATGCTCCTTATTCCCGCCTATTTTTATCAGAGAAGATTGAAGGACGAGGCCCGCTAAATAGCTTGGTCTTAAACATTCTTATAATTTTCGTGTTCTGCTCTTGTAGCATCAGTTTATATGATGTAATTTTGTTCAATGTTTAAACATTAAAACTAATTTAAAATGAAGATCACCAACAAACTTTTTGCCTTTGCAATTGCCAGTTCGCTAGTAGCCTGTAATTCTGGTGCCCCAGAAACAACAGTAGAAGCAAGCGACGCGAAAGAAGTTAAAACCGAAACTGTAGAAACCATTAATTACAGCGTAGCAACTACAGGCGACGAGATAGCCTGGGAAGGTTACAAAACGTTTAACGTAGGAGATGCACACAATGGTACTATCCAAGTAAGTGAAGGTTCTTTTCTTGTAGAAGGAGACCAATTAGTAGGTGGTTCTTTCACCATTGATATGGCTTCTATTAACAATTTAGACTTAGCCGAAAGCCCAGAGTACAAAGCCAAGTTAGAAGGTCACCTAAAAAGTCCAGACTTCTTTGCGGTAGATTCTTTTCCGACAGCAAAATTTGAAATCACGGGAGCTGAAGCAGTAGGTGCAGAAGATACCACTGGTGCTACTCACAATATCAGTGGAAATCTTACTTTACGCGGTATTACTAAAAATGTAACCGTTCCAGCTATGGTAGAAATGACTGACGCAGGTATTAACTTCTCTACTCCAGAGTTTGTAATTGACCGTAGCCAGTGGGATGTAAAATTCCGTTCTACTTCTTTTACCGAATTCGCTGATATCGCTAAAGACAATATTATTGATAACAACATCAAGCTTTCAGTTGCTTTAAAAGCTTCTAAAGCCTAAGTGTTTAATCGATAGATTTGGTTTAAAAGCCGCTGGTTCCGCCAGCGGCTTTTTTTAGTTTCGGACAAAACCATTTTATGTCTGATTATAAAGAGCGCCTTGCCATTAAGAGCTGGGCCGAGGACGATCGTCCCCGTGAAAAGTTTAGTAATAAAGGCAAGGCTGCACTTAGCGATGCTGAGCTCATCGCGATTTTAATAGGTAGCGGTAACCGACAAGAATCTGCTGTTGATTTATCGAAGCGCATTCTCAGTAGTGTAGAGGGAAACTTGAATGAGTTGGCGCGTTTAAGTTTAGCCGAGCTAATGGAATATAAAGGTATAGGCGAAGCAAAGGCGATATCGATTGCTACTGCCTTGGAATTAGGTAAGCGCAGAAATCTTGCAATAGCATTAGATCGCAAGAGTATTAAGAGCAGTGAAGCAGTTTTTAAGATACTTCAACCGCAAATTGGCGACCTACCACACGAAGAGTTCTGGGTACTTTATCTTAACAATCATAATAAAATGACCCGCTCAGTTTGTATCAGCAAAGGAGGTATTACGGGTACAGTAGTAGATATTCGCCAGGTCTTTAATATAGCTTTGCGCGAACAAGCTACCTCTATAATTCTTGGGCATAATCACCCTAGCGGCAATATTAAACCCAGCCAAGCAGATTTTAGTTTAACTAAAAAGATAGCAGAAGCGGGAAAAGTAATGGATATAGCCATATTAGACCACTTAATCATTACCGAGAAAGCTTATTATAGCTTTCGTGATGAAGGGGATATCTAGCTTTTTTAAGCAACCCAAGTTGGGCTTTGGTGTATTTCGTCTGTTCTTTAGGGGCAAAATAGGATTGTTTTCCTCTTCTACTTTGCAGTGCCTCGCATCTCTTTTTAAATCTGGTTAAACCGACTTTTTGAAGCACTGCTTATTTTTGCAAGATTACCTAAAACACAATAATATCTCTCCCTTACAGCTATTGTGGTAGATAGTCCAAATTAGCCTTTATCTTTGCCAAATGCTCTTATTCTACACTAGCACTCTTAGCCCCCGAATTAAATATATCAGTCGCTTAATATTTCAAGATTTATTAGGGCTAAATATTCGCTATACCCAAGACAAGGAGGAGTATTTGCAGTCCACCATGCCCAAAATTAACTATTCACGTGATCCCTTACAAAGTGGGATTTTCCTGCAATCAGTTAATCTTCTTTTTGAATCAGACATATCTGAACAGGAAGTTAATTCGGGTACCTACAATGGCGTTGTTACCTTATTTACCACGGGGCGCCAATCTCTACTACCATTTGATCCCTTAGCAGCAAGCTTCTTTTTAGTTAGCCGCTATGAAGAGTATATGCCTTTTATTGCCGATGAGCATGGTCGTTTTCCGGCAAAAGAGTCCATTATGTATCGCTTAGGAACCTTAAATAAGCCGCTGGTAAATGCCTATGCAGAAATTTTAGCCAGTCTTCTTTTAGAACACAATCCTAATATAATTTTCACCCGCCCGAAGTATAGCTTTAAAAATTCGGTGGATATTGACAATGCAGCCGCGTTTTTGGGGAAAGGTATTTTTCGAGTGATTGGTGGTTATATCCAAGACCTACTGTCTTTAAATTTCAAACAGTTTGGCGAACGCAGCCGTACTTTGGTATTCGGAAAGAAAGATCCATTTGATACTTTCGATTATGTAATGCGCTTGGAAGAGAAATATAAATTCTCAACCATTTACTTTGCGCTTTTTGCAAGGATGAGTCAGTACGATCGCAGTTTAACACGCTACTCATCTCGTCTTCAGCGTTATGTGAAGGGTATTGCAGACTTTTGTGAAATGGGTATTCATCCTTCCTATCGCTCTAATGAAAATAATGAATGGTTGGAAGAGGAGATCAGTAGCTTGCAAAGAGTATTAAAAAAGGACATTAAAAAAAGTCGTCAGCATTTTTTAAAGATTCACTTTCCTTCCACATTCAGAAATCTCTTACAGTTGGAAATAACCGATGATTACTCTATTGGCTATGCATCAGAGCACGGTTTTAGAGCAGGGATTTGCACACCGTTTAGGTTTTATGACATTGAGCAGGAAGTGGAAACACCACTAATAATGCATCCTTTTCCTTTTATGGATGGTACCTTTATCTACTACTTAAAGCTTTCGCCAGATGAGGCTTTAAAGAGCATTTTGCATTATATTGATACGTATCGCCAGTATGGTGGGGAATTTATTCCCATCTGGCACAATCGCATTTACAGCGAAAAAGAGGAAGAATGGAAAGGCTGGAATCGAGTTTTTGAAGAAATGGTGAAAGCAGCTGTATGATAAACTACCGTGAACATCACTTTATTGATATTGAGAAGTATAACACTTGCATAAAGCGAAACGAGCAAAAAATACCCTACGGATTATCTTGGTATTTGGATTCAGTTTGCGAGCAATGGGATTGTTTGGTACTAGATGATTACGATGCCGTATGGCCTTTGCCCTATCGTAAAAAGTGGGGACAAAAATATTTTTATCGCCCTTTTGCAGTGCAGCAACTGGGTATTTTTAGTAAGCGCCCCTTAAGTGCAGAGCAAATCTTAGCTTTCCAGCAAAAGCTTACGGAAAACTGTCGCTTTGCCGACTTATATTTAAATGAAGGCCAGGCGATAAAACCCTTATCAGCTAATTGGGCCATTCAAGCACAAGATAATTTGGTTTTAAAACTAGGCCGCTCTTACCAAGATTTGTATCAACACTTTAGCACAAACTTAAAGCGCAAGTTAAAGAAGCATCATAACGCAAACTTTGATCTTTTTGAGAGTGATGGCCCCAAAGTATTAGTAGACCTTTTCCTTGAAAATAAGGGCAAAGAAATAAACTTATCGCCCGAATTTTATCGCTCTATGGAAAAGGCCATGTTTCAGATTTTGCACCGCGGCCTAGCTAAGGTATTTACCATCTATGGCGGTCCAAACCAGCTCCTAGCGGGAGTCTTTTTCATTGAATATCAAGGGCGCTCAATATTTTTATTTTCCGCGCTTTCGCCCATGGGCAAAGATTTAGACGCCATGACTTATTTAATAAACGAGTACCTAATATATAATTCCGAAAGATTGGACGAATTGGACTTTGAAGGATCGATGCATCCTGGATTAGCGCGATTTTACAAATCCTTTGGTGCCGAAGTTAGTAATTACAATCACCTGAAATACAATGGTCTACCTTGGCCAATTTCCCTTTTAAAATAATGGCAAAAAAATACGAGCACCTTTTCTTCGACCTCGACCATACCCTTTGGGACTTTGCTAAAAACTCGGAACAAGCATTAATAGAACTTTACGGCAGCTACTCCTGGCAGTCCACTTTAAACCTTCCGGTAGATGCGTTTTTAAAAAGCTATTACCAAAAAAACGATGAGATGTGGGCTCTTTATCGTCAGCATAAAATAGATAAAGAGACTTTGCGCCATCGTCGCTTCGCAGAAACCTTTGCCTTATTTAACTACCCTCATGATGAAAAAGTAGCACGCTTTGAAAAAGACTATATTCATTTAGCACCAAGAAAAACGGCCCTTTTTCCGGGTTGCCTAGATATGCTAGATTCATTGAAGGAGCATTTTCAAATGCATATAATAACCAATGGCTTTGAAGAAACGCAACACATTAAGCTGGAAAAAAGTGGGCTTAGTCCTTACTTTGAGAAGGTTATAACAAGTGATCGTATTGGAGTTAATAAACCCGAAGCCAAAATTTTCATAGAGTCCTTGCGATTAGCGGGAGCAACTAGAAAACAATCTCTAATGATTGGGGATAATCTAGTAGCCGATATCTTAGGAGCAAAGAATGCCGGTTTAGATCAGGTTTATTTTAATCCTGATAAAAAGCAGCATCAAGAAAAGCTTAGTTTTGAAATTAGCCACTTAGAGGAGTTAGCGCCTCTATTGCTCTAATTTTTAGCTCGGTACTTTTTGTAGTGAAATGCTTCGTACTGATAGGTGCCACTGTAGCGGTTTAGCTCAGCTCGCATTCGGGTGCTTATATAATCACCTCGGCCGATTCCAGAAAGATGCACTTCTCCCTCTACGGGCTTCAAAGTAAAATAGAATTTACAGAGAATGGTATCACCTACCGCTAAATCAAAGTCATTTGGTTCTACTTTTTCAACCTTTAAGATTGCCATATTATTGGTGCCCATTAAGGGGTTTAAAACCTTTAAATTAATAGGGAAGGTTTCAATTTGCTCAATCCTAGCTTCCTGACCAAAGCCGAGACTAGGTACCAAAAGAAGCAAGCTCAAAAGCAATCTATACATAAAGCTGGATTTGCCGCTAAGATAAGTTTTGAATTTTTCTTTTAATGGCTTTTCGAGTATTCGATGTAACTAAATTATTTAAAAGAGATTCTAAGGTCTCTAATCACGAGCTTCCCTGATTAGTGCATTGTTTTCGAAAGCAGATCGGTAATTAAAAGCAGAAAGGCAGTAATGATGGCCAAGGTAAGTGGGCTAAACTTTAAATTTAATCGGGTTTAAACCTAAGCTTAATTCTTAAATTTGCGGAACTCAAAAAATGCGCAATGCAACAGCAAGCTCCATATACACCTAAAAATAAAGTTAGAATTGTAACCGCGGCCTCCTTATTTGATGGCCATGATGCGGCAATCAATATAATGCGTCGTATTATTCAAGCCACTGGCTGTGAGGTTATTCATCTTGGCCACGACCGCTCGGTTGAGGAAGTAGTTAACACGGCAATTCAGGAAGATGCACAGGCAATAGCTATGACATCTTACCAAGGTGGACATATCGAGTACTTTAAGTACATGTACGATTTGTTGAAGGAAAAAGGTGCCCCACAAATTAAGATTTTTGGCGGCGGCGGCGGCGTTATTTTACCAGAAGAAATTGAGGAACTTCATGCTTACGGCATTGATAGGATTTACTCACCAGATGACGGTCGTTCTATGGGTTTACAAGGTATGATCAACGATATGGTTGATCGCTCGGAGTACCCAACAGGATTAAGTATTAATGGGGAACTAGACCGCATTGGCGACAAGTCTAAGCCAGATTTAGCCAAAATTATTTCTGCCGCAGAAAATAATATGGAGGCCAATAAAGAGGCTTTAGATAATATTGACGCTTTGGCTGCGAAGTCAAAAACACCAGTGCTGGGAATTACGGGTACTGGTGGTGCTGGAAAGAGCTCTTTGGTGGATGAGCTGGTGAGGCGATTTTTAATCGATCATCCTGAAAAAACTTTAGGGATTATTTCGGTAGATCCATCAAAGCGTAAAACTGGTGGCGCGCTACTAGGTGATAGGATTCGTATGAACGCGATTAAAAATGACCGTGTTTACATGCGCTCTCTCGCTACCCGTCAGTCAAATTTAGCTTTAAGCAAACATGTGCAAGAAGCGGTAAATATTTTAAAGGCGGCAGACTACGATTTAATTATCTTAGAAACTTCTGGCATTGGACAAAGTGATACCGAAATTATCGAGCACAGTGATGCCTCTATGTATGTGATGACACCAGAATATGGTGCAGCTACCCAGTTGGAGAAAATTGATATGTTAGACTTTGCGGATATCATTGCCTTAAATAAGTTTGACAAACGCGGAGCTTTGGATGCCTTGCGCGATGTGAAAAAACAATACCAGCGCAATCATAATTTATGGGATGCCGATACGGATACTATGCCAGTTTATGGTAGTATCGCTAGTCAATTTAATGATCCTGGAACCAATGCACTGTACCGTGCGCTTATCGATACTTTAGTTAAAAAAGCAGGCGCAGAGCATTTAAAAAGCGACTTCCGCAGCACGGGAGAAATGAGTGAGAAAATTTATATCATTCCGCCGAACCGCACGCGTTATTTATCCGAAATTTCTGAGTCCAATCGCGCTTACGATAAACGAGCAAAAGAGCAAGCTGCAGTGGCTCAAAAACTTTACGGATTGTATCAGGCTACCTTATCTTTTGGTGGCCCAGATTTGTTAAAGGAAGAAGCAGTTACTACCTCTGAAGAAGGAACGGTAGGCGAGCTGATTAATAAATTTGTGGAGCTTCGGAAAGACCTCGATCCTCATTATTGGGATATTATAACCAATTGGGAAGCTAAGCTTAAAAAGTACCGCGATGAACTGTATACTTTCTCGGTAAGAGGTAAAGAAATAAGTATTAAAACGCATACCGAGTCACTCTCTCACACCATGGTGCCTAAGGTTTCTTTACCGCGCTATCAAGCTTGGGGAGACCTACTGCTGTGGAATTTAAAGGAGAATGTTCCCGGTGAATTTCCATTTACCGCTGGAATTTACCCCTTCAAGCGTACGGGAGAAGACCCTACGCGAATGTTTGCAGGTGAAGGAGGTCCTGAACGGACAAACCGTCGTTTTCACTACGTAAGTCAGGATATGCCAGCAGCGCGTTTAAGTACTGCTTTCGACTCCGTTACTCTCTACGGTAACGATCCTGATTATCGCCCTGATATTTATGGGAAGATTGGAAATTCTGGGGTAAGTATTTGCACTTTAAGTGATGCAAAAAAGCTTTACTCTGGTTTTAATTTGTCTGAGCCAAGCACCTCGGTAAGTATGACTATAAACGGTCCTGCTCCGATGATTTTAGCTTTCTTTATGAATGCCGCAGTAGACCAACAATGTGAAATTTATATTCGTGAGAATGGCCTAGAGTCTTTGGTAGAGGCGAAGTTTAAAGAACTTTACGATGACCGAAGTTTAGAACGTCCTTTTTACCAAGGTTTGGACGAAGGTGAAGCTAAAGACCGTATCGAGTTAGAGCCTTTAAGCCATATCTCTGTAAAGGGGCATCTACCGAAAGGGAATAAAGGATTAGGCCTTATGTTATTAGGTTTAACAGGCGACCAGGTTTTAGACGCTGAGGTCTATGCAGAAATACGTAAGAAAACATTGGCAGTAGTGCGCGGAACCGTGCAGGCAGATATTTTAAAAGAAGATCAGGCACAAAATACCTGTATCTTTTCAACCGAATTTGCTTTACGCTTAATGGGAGATGTGCAAGAGAGCTTTATAAACAATAAGGTTCGTAACTTCTACTCCGTGTCTATTTCGGGCTATCATATTGCTGAAGCAGGTGCGAACCCACTCACTCAGCTGGCTTTTACCTTAGCAAATGGCTTTACTTATGTAGAGTATTATTTGAGTAGAGGCATGGATATCAATGACTTTGGTCCAAATCTTAGTTTTTTCTTTAGCAATGGTGTAGACCCAGAATATGCGGTTATTGGCCGCGCGGCACGACGTATTTGGTCTAAGGCACTGGATCAAAAATACGGTGCTAATCCGCGTGCTCAAATGTTAAAGTATCACATTCAAACTTCTGGAAGATCTTTGCACGCTCAGGAAATTCAGTTTAATGATATCCGTACCACTTTACAAGCCTTGTATGCGATTTACGATAACTGTAACTCTCTGCATACTAATGCTTATGATGAGGCCATTACTACTCCAACAGAGGAAAGTGTTCGCCGAGCGATGGCCATTCAAATGATTATAAACAAAGAGTTAGGTTTAACACAAAATGAGAATCCTATTCAAGGTAGTTTTATAATTGAAGAATTAACCGATCTAGTTGAGGAGGCGGTTTTAGCTGAGTTTGATCGAATTACCGAGAGAGGTGGGGTGCTGGGCGCCATGGAAACCATGTATCAACGAGGGAAAATACAAGAAGAGAGTCTTTATTATGAGACGCTAAAGCATAATGGTGATTTACCTATTATTGGGGTAAACACTTTCTTAAGTTCAGAGGGCTCGCCAACAACTAGGCCAGGAGAAATTATTCGTGCGACCAAACTGGAGAAAGAAGCGCAGATAAAGAATTTAAGGGCCTTACAAGAGCGTAATGAGGAAACAGCTTCGGCTTGGCTAGAGAAATTACAGGCAACTGCTATAGCCAATGAAAATATGTTTGAAGTATTAATGGAAGCGACCAAATTTTGCAGCTTAGGTCAAATAACAAGCTCCTTATTTGAAGTAGGAGGCCAGTACCGACGTAATATGTAAGGTCTTAACTAAAAGTCATTTATTGGAAAAGAGACAATCTGTTTTATCAGATTGTCTCTTTTTTTTAGATCCTATTCTCCCACTAAGAGCAACCATCCGATCCGTATTATACAAGGCTAAAAACCTTCCGGCTAGTAAATTTGTGTTCAAAAACGGACAGTAGAATATGGACGGATAATTATATTAACTTTCTTCGCTAGAATAAAACTAAAATATCAAGTCCATGAAATTAAGCATTGAAGCACTAACAAAAACTTATGCCAGCGGGGTGAAAGCACTCGACAATGTATCTCTAGAGATAGGTAAAGGGATGTTTGGCTTATTGGGCCCAAATGGCGCAGGTAAATCGTCGCTAATGAGGACTTTGGCTGGTTTGCAAGATGCCGATAGTGGCACCTTGATGCTTAATGATATTGATATATTGAAGTCGCCAGAAGAGCTGCGTAAAAACTTAGGTTATTTACCGCAGGAGTTTGGGGTTTATCCTAAAATTACCGCCTATCAATTATTGAATCACCTTGCGGTACTAAAAGGAGTGAAAAATAAAGCTGAGCGTAAAGATTTAGTAGAGCATTTATTGCAGAAGGTTAATTTATTTGAAAAGCGTAATAAGGTAGTAAAAGGTTTTTCTGGTGGTATGAAACAAAGAATAGGTATTGCTCAAGCCTTAATTGGTAATCCACAATTGATTATTGTAGATGAACCTACTGCTGGTTTGGACCCTGGAGAAAGGAATCGTTTCCATAATTTATTAGCAGATGTGGGCAATGATGTAATTGTTATTCTAAGTACCCATATAGTTGATGATGTTCGCGAGCTGTGCACGCAGATGGCCATTATGAATTTAGGGAGAATTATATACCATGGTGCGCCAGAAGATGCCATTGCAACCTTAAAGGGCCAAGTTTGGGAGAAAAGTATCGCGCGGGAAGAACTGAACGCTTACAAGGAGCAATACAATGTAATTTCGGAAAAGATGATTGCAGGTAAGCCGCTTATTCATGTGCAGTCTGATATGGCTCCTGAGGTAGGCTTTAAAGCCGTGTCTCCTAATTTAGAAGATGTTTTCTTCTCGTCCATTAAGAGTAGTTCCGAAACTGTAACCCATTAATTTTAGCGTGATGTTTAAAGAAATATTCTCCCGAGAAATAGGAGCTGCCCTGAGGGCGCCCATGCTTTATATTTTCACTTTTGTCTTTGCCCTAATGGCTTTTTTGGCGGTAGTAAGTGATAGCGTAGTTATTGGAGGAGCCATTGGTGCGGTTAATAAAAATGCGCCACATATCGTCACCACTTTTATTACCATACTATCAATTTTCGCACTCCTCTTCGCAGTGGCCTTTTTTAATAATGCTGCCCTAAGAGATTTCAATCATAATTTTGATGAAATCCTTTTTACGACTCCCTTAAACAAAGCTTCCTATTTTTTTGGCCGCTTTCTAGGCGCATTGCTGCTTAGCACAATACCCCTGCTTGGCGTATTTATAGGGATTTATTTAGGCGCTATTTTGGCTCCAATTTTCGATTGGATTCCAGCAGAACGATTTGGCCCAGCACCTTTTCAAGCATTCTTAAATAATTACTTGCTTTTTATACTCCCTAATATGTTTTTAAGCGGCGCACTAATTTATGCGATGGCGCAAAAATGGCGTAGTACAATAATTTCATTTGTAGGTGCATTAATGATAATTATCGGTTATATAGTAGCTGGCAATTTATTAAGTGACATTGAGAATGTAGATATAGCAGGTTTAACAGATCCTTTTGGGATTCGTGCTTATTCAGTAGACAGTCGTTATTATACCACTGTGGAGAAGAATACTTTGGGACCAAGTTTTAGCGGAATACTTCTTAAAAATCGTCTTATTTGGGTGGGATTAGGTTTATTGGTTTTGCTTGCTTCTTACTTTAGTTTTAAACCTCAAAAGAATCCAAGTGCTCGCCGTAAAAAGAAAAATACAAAGTCCGGGCTTACTACTTTTAAAGCAACAGAAGTCCATGGTGCTCTGCCAAAAGTTAGTCTGCAGTATGAGGGTATGGCTTGGCAGCATTTTAAAAGCTTTTTTATTGATGCCAGCCGCAGTATCTTAAAAAACACGGTTTTTAAAATTTTAGCGGCCTTTGCCCTAATCTTGCTCTTTACCGATCTAATTAACGGCTTCGAATATTTTGGTCTAAAAAGTTACCCCTTAACCTATAAAATGGTTGATGCAATTTCGGGCTCCTCTGGTATTTTTATGATCATTATTATGATTTTTTTTAGTGGCGAACTTATCTGGCGCGACCGAAATTCACACATTGATGAGGTAATTGGAGCAACGCCTCACCGTGGCATAAATCAGCTTTTAGCACAGGCCCTTTCATTAGTTTATGTGGCTAGTATCCTCTATGGAATTTATATTGTTTCTGCTATTGCAGCCCAGCTCGCGCAAGGATTTACCAGCATAGAATTTAGTTTATACCTCAAAGCCTATCTCTATAATCAACTACCAACTTATTTGTTATTTGCCTGCTTACATCTCTTTATTCAGGTTTTGGTTAACAACAAATACATCGGTTATTTTATTTCAGTCTTAAGCCTTTTTGTTCTAGATATTTTGTGGAATATCCTTGATATAAGCACCAATATGCTATCAATTGGCAGCACACCTTCTATTTTTTATAGTGATATGAATGGTTTTGGTCCCGGTATGTTAGGACACATTTGGTTTAGTATCTACTGGTTCCTCTTTGGTTTACTATTACTTTTGGTGGCGGGTTTACTAATGCATCGCCATAAAACAGGTGGATTTCGCAGCCGCTTAAGGCAGGCTAAAATTTCATTAAAAGGAAGCTATGCCTTGGTAATCACTTTAGTCTTTATTTCTTTTTCCGCAACAGCGGGATGGGTTTTTTACAACACTCAAGTTTTAAATACTTATGAAAGTTCAGATACCACTGAGAAGTTACGAGCAGATTACGAGAAAAAGTATAAGCACTATGAGAATTACCCGCAGCCCAAGATAACTGCCATAGAGTATGGAATAGATATTTTTCCACATTCGCGCGATGTGGATGTCCTGGCGGAACTTACCCTAAAAAATGAGGGTACTAAAAATATCGATTCTTTGTTTTTTACCCTTGATGAAGATTGGGATACGGAAATTTCGGGTTCCGGCCTGAGTGAAGCATGGTATGATGATGAATTTGGCTTTAAAGCATTTGTCTTGGCCAAAACACTCTCTCCTGGCAGTAGCATCCAATTGCAAATTACTAATAAGTATCGCACTGAGGGCTTTCAAAACTTCTCAGGCAATACTTCTATAATCCGCAATGGTACTTTCTTAAATAATAGTCAGGTGCTGCCGCAGATGGGTTATGCTAGTGGCTATGAATTAGGTGATAGAAATACTCGAAAAAAGTATGAATTAAAGCCTAAGCAACGCATGCCAAAACTGCAAGACTCTTGTGATGAGGCGTGTATGATCAATTATTTAACTAGTGGTCAGTCAGACTGGGTTTCAGTGAAAACGACGATCTCTACGTCTAGCGATCAGATCGCGATAGCACCCGGTAGCTTGACTAAAGAATGGCAGAAAGGCGATAGGAATTATTACGAGTACCAAGTGGAACAACCCTCGCAAAACTTTTACGCTTTTATTTCGGCAGACTATCAAAAGGCTAGTCGTAAATGGCAAGGGATTGATTTGGAAGTATATTATGACGAGAAGCACCCCTATAACGTAGAAGCCATGCTTGATGCGATTCAAAAATCATTAAATTATTATACTACTAACTTTGGTCCTTATTATCATAAACAAGCTCGAATTATCGAGTTTCCTCGTTACTCTACCTTCGCCCAAGCCTTTCCCGGAACAATGCCTTATTCGGAAGGCTTTGGCTTTATAACTAATTTGGAAGATGAAGAAGGGAATAATGTAGTAGATGCGGTAATAGCGCATGAGATGGCACATCAAGGGTGGGCCCATCAAGACATTCCTGCTTTACTGCAGGGGGGAACCTTCCTATCGGAAAGCTTTAGTGAGTATAGTTCTTTGATGGTAATGAAGGAAACAAGTGATGCGATTAAAATGCGTGAGTTCCTTAAATATGATATTGATCGTTATTTACGAGGTAGGAGTGGAGAATCGGAAAAGGAACTACCACTGCTTAAGGTTGAAAACCAAGGCTATATACACTATGGTAAGGGTAGTGTTATTCTGTTCGCCCTTCAAGAGATGATAGGGGCCGATTCGATTAATGCCGCCCTTAGTGACTTTTTAAAGGCCTATCGTTATCAGGGACCACCATACCCAAATGCGAATGATTTTATGGGTTATCTAAGACCAAAAGTACCAGATAGCCTACAATACTTGCTAAACGATTGGATTGAGAATATTACTCTTTATGATTTTCGACTTACTGATGCAAAACTCATTGAGGAGGAGGATCTTTACTCAGTTACCGTAGATTTGGAATCTTTTAAATACCATGCAGATACCTTAGGGACCGAGAAACTAGTTGCCTTGAATGAATGGCTAGACATTGGGTTTTATCGTGATGAAGGTGAAAAGGACCTTTATGAAAGTAGGCGTATCTATCTTGATAAAGAGAAATCATCTTTTACTTTTAAACTAACTGAAAAACCAATTAAGGTAGCAGTTGACCCCAAAAGAATTTACATAGAAAGAGATATAAAGGATAATGTTAAGTCACTCTAAACCGGGGGTGCAGTTCTAAAAAAAAGGAATTGTATCGGCACGGGTCTAGACCTTGCGATACAGCAGAACAATTTAAACTAAACAAAAAGCCCCGAGTAAACGGGGCTTTTTTATTAAGCAACTCTTTGGGCTTTAGCAGCTTTTTTGCCTCTAAAAAAGAGGAAGAGATTAAAGAATAGCACAAAACCTAGGTAGATACTAAAGGCTCCGACTTTCTCGCTCAACTCCTCAACTAACTCCTGTTGATTATCTACGTAGCGCATGTTAATCGTCCAGAGAGCAAAACCAAAATTGAGAAGATAAAAACCAATTTCAAAAAGTCGATTTGTGCTAAGTGCGATGTCTTCTCTTTGATGAAAAATATCACGCATAAACACTAAGCCATTTTTAAAGAGATTTCTAGCTACAAACAGCGTAAGGCCTAGGGTTAGGGGAATGTAAATTGCGTAGGCAATAAGGGGGAAATAATTAGAGGTTTCCATGATTTTGATGTATTTAGATATTTGATTTAAAATGTTTTAGAACTTGAAGTCCAATGAGGTTGAAAAAGTGAATGATGCCTAAAAGCAAGGCGATTAGACCAATGTTTTCACAAAGGCTTACTATAGCAAATTGCCAATCATGGTTAAGAGGCCAGTGCCAGTCAATTAATGAAAAGGTTGCATAGCCTAAATTGAGCAGGTAGTAACCAATTAGTAGCAGACGATTAATGTATCCTGCAAAGTCATGTTCGCTTGGAAAAAGCTCATATAGGTAAACAGCGCCTTCTCGATGAATAAGCCATCCTACCTTAAGAATAATAGCGGC
This sequence comes from Croceimicrobium sp., assembly GCA_965658965.1. Classification (GTDB taxonomy): domain Bacteria; phylum Bacteroidota; class Bacteroidia; order Flavobacteriales; family Schleiferiaceae; genus Croceimicrobium. The sequence goes on along the minus strand of CBFHVV010000008.1, from coordinate 20,393 downwards.
CGTTAGTGCTAGGTATATTGTGTAAGTAATTAATATTGTACTCATAATTATATTATTTTCAGTATTTATTGAAACATGTAAGTTAAAAAAATATTATCCTAATAACTTTAAAAGGCTGCGGTAGAACCAATTCCGATCATTACGAGTAAACTTATCTACTAGGCCGCTAATCTCGCTAGTAAACTCATGTAATTCGTGAATACGTTTTTTAAAGCTTTCGGCTTCTTCACTTGTTTCGTCTATATCCTGCAAGTTGGATAAACTTTCTATCACGGGGTTGAGCTCTCTTTTCCTTCTTTCTTTAGCAATTTGTCGGGCCATTTCCCAAACATCTTTCCCCGCCACAAAATACTCTTTCCGATCCCCGGCAATACGGTGCTTTTTTACTAAGCCCCAATCTATCAAGGCTCGAGTATTCATATTGGCGTTGCCCCGTGAAATTTGTAATGCCGCCATTATATCCTCGGTGCTAAGCGGCTCACTGTGCGCCATTAACAAAGCGTGAATAGAAGACATCGTTCTGTTTATACCCCAGCTACTGCCTAGGGCACCCCAAGTTTGAATGAATTCTTCTTTTGCTTCGTCTAGTTTCATAGTTCAAATATAGATAAACTTTTTAAACTTTCAATATTTTATGAAATATAAATATTTAGAAAATGATTAATGCCTTTCAATCCTTTGGCTTCAGGCGATCAAAGCGTAATTTAGGCGAACCAAATTATGGGTCGAATGAATTTGAAAATTGATCTCGCAGAACAGTTCATTAACAGCACTGCCAACCACTTATTTTTAACTGGTAAAGCGGGTACAGGTAAGACAACTTTTCTGCGAAAACTAGGCGAAATCAGTCATAAAAACTTTTTGGTGATTGCCCCTACAGGAGTTGCAGCTTTAAATGCGGGGGGGGTAACCATTCACTCTCAGTTTTTATTACCCTTTGGAACTTTCATTGCCCAGGATAGTCTAAGTATTCCGCCATCTTTGGCGGCTAACTTTTACTATGGGAAAACCATTGCACGCCGTAATCCATTAGATGCCCGCCGTCGGAAAGTGTTGCAAAGCATCGACCTTTTGGTTATTGACGAGGTGAGCATGTGTCGGGCGGATATTATTGACGCCATTGACTATCGCTTGCGCAGCGTGCGCCGCAATAATAAGCCCTTTGGCGGCGTACAACTCCTGATGATTGGCGATTTGTTTCAGCTGCCACCTATAGTGAAGGATCACGAGTGGGCTTTCTTGGCAAAAATATACCGGAGTCCTCATTTTTTTGAGGCCTTGGCATTACAGAATAGTCGCTTTACTTATTTGGAACTGGATAAAATCTATCGTCAGAATGATCCAGAATTTATCGATATTCTCAACAAGCTCCGCAATAATAATTGTGGCCCAAATGATTTGGAGAATTTAAATCGCTGCTATCAGGCCGATTATCAGGCTGAGGAGGGATTAATAACCTTGGTCACTCATAATAGCCAAGCGAATAATATCAACCAGGCGCGCCTCAAAGACTTACAAGGAGAAAGCTTTAATTTTCACTCGGTGGTAGAAGGTGACTTTAATGAAAATCTTTTTCCGATGCCCGAAACCTTAGTTCTTAAAAAAGGGGCACAGGTAATGTTTATTAAAAATGATAGTGAGGGAAACCGCTTCTACAATGGAAAAATTGCCATTATTACCGATCTAAATAAAGATGGGATTTATGTGGATTTGGATGGGGAGCATTTTGAAGTGCCACGCTTAAAATGGGAAAATAGACGATTTGAGCTGGATACCAAAAAACAAGAGATTGAGGAAAAGATATTGGGTTCTTTTGAGCATTACCCCTTACGCTTAGCTTGGGCAGTAACGATTCATAAAAGCCAAGGCTTAACTTTTGAAAAAGCAGTGGTTGACGTTGGAAGCGCTTTCGCCCCAGGGCAAGTATATGTGGCTTTATCGCGTCTCACTAGCTTGAAAGGTCTTATCTTAAAAACTAAGGTACAGGCTTCAGCAATTATGACTGACGCTCAAGTGCAGGCATTTGTGGCAAGTAAAGCACAAGCCGATTTAAAGCAAGATTTAAGTCAGGCTAAGAAGGGGTATTTGCAGGATACATTATTAGAAACTTTCGATTTCGCCAATATTCTAGGTACCGCGACTTATCATTTTCAAAAGAATCATGAGAAATTTAGCTTCCACGTAGATTTGCTAAATGAAAGCCCCAAAGGCATTCAGAATACGCTTGGTATCCTATCAAAGACGGGCAGTACTTTTCAACGACAAGTTTATACTCTACTGCAGGAATCGGATTATAGACAATTAGAAGAACGTTTGATTAAGGCTTCGCAGTACTTTTGTAAAGAGCTAGTGGGCTTGGTAGATTTATGCCTGGTAAATATCCGCATTCTTGATATGCATACAGGTACTAAGGCATTGCGAGACCTCTATCAAGAAATCTTAAGCTTATTGGTAAAGCGTTACTTTAAAATTAGAGAGGTTCATGGTTTTTACCAGTATTTGCGAGGCGAGGCTAATCTTCCCCGATTAAAGGAAGGAGTTAAGGAGGATTTTCTAAACGAAAGAAAGACTAAAGCGCTGGATCAGGTTAAAGCGATGCAGCTAAATTTAAAATCTAAGTCTGGTAAGGTGAAAAAACCTACGGGACAGACTTATGAAGAAACTTATGAATTATTGGGAAAAGGTATGGGGGCCGCCGAAATAGCCGATAAACGCAATCTTAAGGCATCCACAATTTATGGCCACTTTTTAAAAGGCTTGAAGGATGAAAAAATTAAAGTTGAGCAAGTTTTCAATACCGAGCAGCTAGCAAGGCTGCAGCAGATATGGCAGAGCCAAAAGTCACCAGATTTAATGAATTTGCATTATGCCGATAAAAGTATTTCGGTGGCCGAATGGCGTGTAGCTATGCATTATTTTCGCAGTCTAGAAGAAAATACCGCATGACCCAATCAAAAACTTTAGCCCGCTTTATTCTCATCGGAAGGTTAGAGGCTTATTCTTTCCTCATCTTACTATTAATCGCCATGCCCGTAAAGTACATTATGGGAGAGGAGTTGTTGGTTAAATACGTTGGTTGGGCCCATGGCTTATTATTTATACTTTACTTTATTAGTTTGTTTGCTACATACCTTAAAATGCGTTGGTCATTGCTTACCTTATTGCAAGGAGCAGTGGCATCTTTGATTCCCCTGGGCCCATTTTGGTTTCATAAAAAAATCGCTCCTTCACATTAGTATTGCTAAGACAGAATAAAAAATACCCTAATAGAATTAAATTGGTGTTTTAGAGAAAGTCTTACTCGCTATTTTTTCTGGATTTTAGTTCCACTCAGAGCTACGGTTATACGCCATTCTTCTTTAATAGCTTTCTCATTACCATTAAGACCTATCTCCCTTAGGGAAATGCTTATTAACCTGAGTTCGATTATTCTTAGCAGGGTCGGGTTTTCTCAAAGACAGGTTGTACAAGGCGTATTTTCAAACAATTCGCTGGTCAAGTGGCGGAAATGCCAGGCTGTAGAGCGTGATTTATGGAAATGAACTCGCCCTGTTCCACCTACACGCAGCGGTGTTTTCAGTTGAACTCTAGTATTTGGAGGCTTTCTGAACTGCAAATAATAACAGAACTTAGCTTTTTAAACTTTGGCAAGCTGGCTGCAATCTAAGACTGATTAGCCTCTTGCTCGACTGGCTTTTCAGTGCCTTGGTATTCTATTTTATCACAATTCCGCTTGCGAGCCAAGTAAGATCGTTTTAAGTTTTAGCTGCTTTTTGGATGAAATCCAAGTCTAATTATTTCTAATTAAAAAGCCCCGCATCCATTAGAAGGCGGGGCTTAATTTTAGGGCTTATTCAGCCATGGAGTGTTTTATTTAATACTCACTCTGCGGCGAGCTAATAAATCACCAGATTGAACTTCAATCATGTAAATGCCAGTTGCTAATCCAGTAACGTCAATTTCGTGAGTGAATTTTCCACCTGCTGCATTAGCATTGTTGCGGATAATTTCACGGCCTTGAACATCTAGTAAGCGAATAGTTGCGTCTCCACTACTAATAGCATCGAAGCTAATATTCACTTGATAGATTGCTGGGTTAGGATAGACATTTAAGGAATTGGTTAGAGCATTTTCAGTAATGCCAATATTAACATTGGTATTGTAAGTCATGGTATCAGAACCACAAGCATTGGTAACAACCAGTGTAATAGTATAACTTCCGTTTCCTAAGTATAAGGCGGTGTCAATTGCGTTGTTTCCACTTACGCCATTTCCGAAAGACCAGCTATAGCTGCTCACATTGGTAGAAGCGCTAGCATCTAAATACACTTCATAAGTAGAACCTACAATAGCGCTATCAATTGTGAAGCTAGCTGTTGGTAGAGGACCACTATTAGTGCTGGCGCTAAGTAAAACATAGCCACTAGTGTCTGAACTACAAGTATCAGCAATATAGATGTCATAAGCAGTTCCAGGGTTTAAGCCTGTAAGTGTGTAGGGTGCAGTTACCACACCGGTACTAATTCCAGAACCAAGCGTAAATCCAGCAGTTCCGTACTCAATTAACGAGCCACCAGAATTAGAAACCCAGTCAACTTCTACGCTGTCACAACCAATATTAGCAGTAACGGTTAATCCGGTTGGGTCAACGCAAGGAGCAGGAGCCCCAGCGCAATTGGTGGTAAAGCTAACTAAGGTATCGCCTACCGTAGTAGATGGACTATTAGTATAGGTACCAGCACTAGCTCCTGTAGGATCGAATACATTAATACCAACTTCATTAATAAAACCACCTGCATTGGTTATTACAATGCTTGTTGGGATACTATCACATAGTAAAACTGTATCAGTAAATAAACTACCAGTGGTAAAGCCTGAACCAAACTGGCCTACTTCTACACCATTCTGATAAACAGTAACAATCGCTCCATTCCAACCATCACCAAAGGAATCGGTAAGATCAAGAATATAAGCACATTGACTAGAGGCATTACAAATGCTAGTACCCGCATTAAGTGGGCCAGCAAACGAACTGGTATCACCAGGTGCACAGATCTCTCTAACATAAACATCATAAGCAGTAGCTGCCGCAAGACCCGTAATGGTATGTGGGTTAGCGGTTACTATGGCACTTGTACCAGCTCCAGGAATGAATCCAGCAGGACCATACTCAATTTCCCAAGAAGTTCCTGTTCCGTTTGCGGTCCAAGAAACATCCATACTGTTAAGCGAAGAAGAAACTAAGCTTAGCGCGCTCGGAGCATTACAAGTTGGAGGAGTACAATTAGAGTTAAAGGAAACCATTACAGTTCCTAAAGCAGTAGTAGGGCTATTTAAATAGGTACCGGCATTAGTTCCGTAAGGAGTAGTAACAACAATTCCCATCTCACTGGTCCAGTTACCTGGATCGGAAACTACAACTGTTGTAGGGAAGCCATCACATAATAGCAATGAATCTTGATATAAGTTACCAGTGGTAAAGTTATCACCTAAAGTTCCAACCACTACACCGTTTTGAGTAATGTCAACTAGACCACCGTTCCAACCATCACCAAAGGAATCGGTAAGGTCGAAATAGAACCAACATTGACTAGAAGCGGCACAAACAGTGGTAGACATTTCTTCGGGGCCTACCAGACGACTAGTATCACCAGGACCACAAATTTCGCTAATATAAACGTCATAAGCAGTTGCTGCGGTTAAACCAGTAATAGTGTATGGGTTGCTAGTTACCACTACTGAAGTTCCTGTTCCTGGCGTAAAGCCAACTGGGCCATACTCGATATTCCAAGAAGAACCAGTTCCATTTGCAGTCCACGAGGCTGTAATAGAAGTTAGGTCAGCAGAATCCTGCGCAATGTCACTCGGTCTTGGGCAAGTAGGGATAGTTTCATATACAATATCATCGATATAGTAAGTTCTGAAAGTTCCTACTTGGTCATGTTTAAAAGCAAAGTACCGATCGGTACCATTGTATCCAGTTGCTGCAGTAAACTCTACAATATAGCTTGTAAAAGGACTAACCCCAGTTAAAGTAACGGTATCGATAGAATTAAAAGTTGTTCCATCTAATGGATCAGTCATGGTACCAACAATTATGGTTCCGGCTGGAGTATTTGCAAAAGACTCTCTAGCCCAGAACTCGACTCTCTTATCGCTAGCGGAAAGATCATTAGCTTCAGGTGAAACTAAAATTAAATCAGAGCTACTAAAATTACCATTATCCATTTCCACATAATTAGGAGCAGAAAAAGGACCGTTGAAAGTGCTATTCTGAATAGTAACTCCCTGGAAGGCACTAGTAGCTAAACCAGCATCTTCAATGGCAGTGAAACAGCCTAAATCAAAGTTAGGAATGCGACTATCCCAATTTTCAATGTAAAGAGCAGAAATACTAACGCAAGCTGTTTTAAAGCAAACAGGCCCTGTCCAATTACTGGTGTCTCCTGGAGAACAAATTTCTCTAACCCAATAGCAATAGTTAGTACCAGGTACTAAATTGGTCAAGGTAGTAGTATCATTTGTTGCAATGGTTGAGCTGTTGTTTACCGAACCAAGTGGGCTGTCACCATACTCAATTTCAAAAGTGCCAGTGCTTCCTGTAAAAGGTTGGTAAGCAATTTCAGCATTCATCGTGTCAACATTAAGAACCGCAAGGTTGCTTACTTCGGGGCAAGTTGGAATTTGCTCATAAGTAAGATCATCGATATAATAGGTTCTGAAAGTTGCGATTTGATCATGCACTAAAGCAAAATGATTGTCGGTACCATTATAACCATTAGCGGTAGTAAGGTTAATGATATGCTTAGTATGAGCCGTTCCATCTAATACAACCGTATCGATAGCATTAAAGGTGCTGGCGTCAAATGGATCACTCATTGTACCTACTAGCAAGTTTCCTGGAGGAGTAGCGACAAAACTAGCTCTTGCGAAGAACACTAAGCGTTTATCACCCGCCATCATATCTGTGGTGGGCGGTGAAACTAGTGCTAATGGAGTATTTGTACTGCCATTATCCATTTCCACATAGTTAGGAAGGGAAACTGGATTGGTAAAGGTGGAGGACTGAATAGTTACCCCTTGGAAGTTAGAAGCATTTAAAGCAGGATCTTCGATACTACTAAAGCAGCCAAGGTCTTTGGTACCTGAAGATAGTAAATCCCAATCCTCAAAATAAGGTGCACTTATTGGAGAACATGGAGTACAGAATAGGAAGGGGCCCGCCCAAAGACTCGTATCGCCTGGTGAGCAACTAGAGCGTACTAAGAATTCATAACAAGATTGTGCACTAAGTGTATCAATCAATAAGCTTTGATTAGTAGTAAAACCTCTCGCACCTCCAGCGGTGGTAGTTCCTTGGTAAAAACCTCCTGGTCCAAACCAGAACTCATAATTTGAAGTACTGGCAGATCCGGTCCATCCAATAGTAGCAGCTGAATCAGAGATTCCAGTTGCACTTAAAGTTCCCGGTTGTGGGCAACTTACAGCGGTTAAACTAACATCATCGAAAGAGAAACCATCACAGCATGTTACGCCAAATGAAGTGGCTGATTGACCGTTTTCACCAAAGCGAATCTGGGTGGTACTTGATACCGTTTGTCCTTGAGCAGCAAGTGGAGCAACAATGTCGATATTGGTTATTGAATCGTATACTCCAACAGTGGTGGTAAGTGCATTAAGATCGGCAATTTCAATCCAAGCATCACTTGCATTACCACGGGCCCAAACTCTGTTATCAGAACTAGATGGTGCACCGTGATCCATTACGCTAAAACCTAGCTCTATACCACTAGCAGTCGTATAATTACTAAGGTTAACGGTCATAATTAAATAATTAGTCTCGGCAGTAGATGCGAAAGGATCGTGATCGAGGGTCATTGCTTGTGCACCGCTATTATACCAGGCGGTACCCGCTTGTAAGCGGAAGCGGCCATTAGCTGCAGTTTGCATTTCCCAATAATAGCTAGGATTACATAGGTAATCGCTAGAAGTAAAGGTGGGACCAGCAGTATAGTTTTCAAAGCCATCAACTAAAGGTAAAATGGCAGCGGCACTTAAACCACAAGCAGTTTTTACGGTTAATGGCACTGCAATACTAGTTGCGCCATCTGAGCAACTGTCTGTTAGGTAAAAGTCATATTGAGTTTCAGCGCTTAAGCCAGTAATGGTAATTGCAGTATTAGTGGTAGATACAGTTGTACCAGCACCGGGCGTAAAGCCAACAGGACCGTATTCTATTAAGAAGTTAACCCCTGCTCCAGAAGTCCATGATAGACCCACTGAATCTGCCGTTACAAAACTGGTAGTAAAGTTGGTAGAACGATTACAAAACTCTTCTTGCAATAAGAAGTTGTCCAACATCCACCACCAAGCCCAAGAGCCTCCGTCATCGTATACGAAACGTACTTGTAAACTATCATTACCGTAGCTTGTAAGGTCGATTTTCTGATGGTCAGGAGCATTTTGTGATCCTACCGTAGCCGTTTGGTTTAATAAGTTAACCCAAGTGGTTCCATCCCAAACGTCAACTTTTGAGTTACCGTTACCTAAGTGCTGGTAGAATTGATCAAACTCTAAATATAGTGTTCCCGTTAAGCTTCCTGCATCCACCATCGGCGAAAGCAAAGTTTCAACCATTGTTATAGCACCTGAACCAGCATCATCACTATCGGCTTCAACAAAACCAGGTGATCCATCTAAGCCCGCTCCGGTTCCTGATGTTCCAGAACCATTAGCAGCTTGTACCCAGGTATCAGTTGTTGTACCAGCATCAATCACTGTGAAACAACCTAAGTTAGCATCCCAATTTTCGCTGTAAGGAAGAGTTTGGGTTAAACATTGCGTACAAACTTCAATAGGACCAGTCCAGATGGAGGTTCCATTACCACTCGCAGAGCAGTCATTTCTGAAGTATACATCTATACAAGTACCAGGAACCAGGCCATTAATAGTAAATGGATTTCCACTAAGACTACCGATTGTTCCAGTTCCTTGAGTGTATCCTACTGGACCCCACTCATATTGAACCGCAGTGCCACCGCCAGTATAAGAGAAGGTAGCGTTAGTTACCCCCGCACTATTTAGGCTAACCGTAGTTAATTGAGAACAAGCTGGAATTAGCTCGTATTCAAAGTCATCAATGTAGATGTCGGTAAAAGTGTTTGTTAAGCTGTGCAGAAAAACGATATGATCGTCAGTTCCGTTATAACCCGTAGAAGCGTTAAAAGGTACAATAACAAATTGCCAAGTGTTTGCAGAGGCAAAAGTAATGGTATCTAAAATCGTGTAAGCCGTTCCGGGCGTTTGAGAGCTTGTGGTAGCTACATAAAGCACATCCCCAGCATTTTGTGCTGCTGCCTGAAACTTAATTTGCTTATCGCTTGCCGTTAAGTCTGTAAACTCTGGGCTAACCGCCATTAAGGTATCGCTGGTTGTGCCGCCAGAAGAACTGAAAATTTCTAAGAAATTACTAGGACTTACGGGAAGAGTAGCATTAAAAGTTGAAGGTGTTTCTACACGGGCGTATGCTGCCGCATTGTAGTTATTGTACTGTACCCAGCATGTAGCCGGAGCATTATCGGCATCGATATCAAAGTTTCTTGTATAAGGAGCCGTAAAAGGTAAACAACCAGTTACAAAACTTACTGAACAAGTACTTGTGTCTGATTCTCCGTTAACTATACCACAATCACTTAAAATATAAGCATCGTAGCTAGTGGCAGAACTTAAGCCACCTAGCGTTAGCGTTGTACCCGTTGCGGTTTGCACAGTTCCTGCGGTTTGAGGATTGAAACCAGATGGGCCATAAATAATTTTATAGCCATTCGTTGCTCCTGCAGCAGCGGTCCAGCTTAAATCTGCACTAGAACTAGTTACAGAGGTCCAAGCAAGGTTGGTTGGAGCAAGACAGGTAGGAGGGTTGTCAACTTTGATTCCATCAATAGACATGTCGCCTGTAAAACTAGATCCTCTAGAACCTCTAAATTTTATTTGAATAGTGTCATTCAAATAAGCAGAGAGGCTAATAGCAGTATCAGCCCATGGGTCAGTTTCAGCTAATTGTTGTTGACCCGTTAAGGTGAAAATGCTGTTCCAAGTGGTGCCGGTGTTTACTAAAACATCTAAGGTACCCATAGTGGTTCCGTACATGTGGTAGCTAAAAGACAATTCTGGATTGGTTAAACCTACCGTAGAAAGAGCAGGAATAATGAAGGTACCGGTATCACCAGTAGTTCCACCCGATGTTTCTAAATAGATATAATTACCGGTAGCATTGTCACAAACATCGCCAAATGGACCGGTGCCTGCAGAGTTTGTGGAGGTCAAGGCCTCAGTTTCCCACCTAGGGGTAACTGTGGTTCCCACATAGCAGTTGCTAAAACTGCCTGATTGGCCGATGGCCATAGCATCAAAGTTCTCCGAATAGGGAGTACTTAAGGGAGTTGTAGGAGGGCACTGCGAGAAGCTAGTAAGCCATACCCCAACCATCATCATAGTTAGTAATAATTTTTTCATAAAGGAAATTTAATTGATATGCAATAATATTCCTTTTTTTACGAAAAATAAGTACTTAAACTAGTAATTTGTAAAAAGCTAACGAACAAATGTTAATAAAATCGGTTTCACAAGGATTTTCTAATTAATCCTTAGCGATTCAGCACTAATTTTTTGACAGCCTGATTACTACCGTTGGTAATAATTAGCAGGTAAACACCATCTTTAAGTTGAGGACTAAGGCTAATGGCATTTTCTAGTTCTGAACCTGAGTACTGGGCAACTTTCTGACCTGAAAAATTTAAGACTTGCAAGCTTAGAAGGGGGCCATGGCTATTTTTATTCCAATCTAGCCTGAAGCTTCCGTCGGTGGGATTGGGGTATACGCTAACCCAGTTTTGCGTATCTGCAAAAGCGTTTTCTTCTTGTCCTACATCAAATACCTTTCCCCTAAATAAAGATAAACCTCCACTCATATTGCCGACTACGGCATCCAAAAAGCCATCATTATTAAGATCGGCAAAATCTGCAGCGGTTCTAAATCCTGTGAATAACTTGGGGTTTTCTTGCGTACTTAGAGGTCCCAAAGCCGGACTGAGGTTGATCATAATATCGGGTCGCTTTGTGGTACTCTGCAAATGCGGCATTAGGCAACCATCTGCCGAAAGGGTGTTAAAACCTGTAATGTCGCCATAGGCATGCGAAGCAAAACTAGTATTGCTCATTTGCAGGTGAATATTATCGCCAGGGAAGTTAGCTCTAAAGCAGACTTCAATAATTAAATTAGATTGCCCATCCCATAAAAAGGGGTATTGCAGGGCTACGGTGTTCCAACCATTACCAAAGCTCACAATAAAATTCTCTAAGGCAAAAGGACTGGGGAAATTACTTTCGAAACTGGTGAGCTCCGTTTTATTGGTTGATTTAATTTTAAGGGTGAAACCATTGGTTAAAAGGGAGCCACCTTTATCGGCCACGTTAAAAGCTAAGCTTTCGATGTATCCATACATATAGCCTTTGGCTTGTAGTTCGCTGGCGCGGATGAGAAATTGATTGCGACCACTTCTGCGTGCTATCCCGAAGAGCGACTCTTCGCTGCTAATGCTTTGGCTGCTAGCGTTTCCAAAAGTGTCACTAATGGACGTGGGTAATTTGCTAATCGTATCCACATCGTCATATTGTAAGACGCCTCTATTGTAGGAGCCAACAAATAATGAAGTACCTAGACTATCTTTTATGAAAATAGGTTTAGCATTGCCAGTATTACCCAAAAGTGAAACATCTGTTGCACCAAAAAAGGCAGTTTTAAAATTAAAAGTAGGGGCCGTGCTTGAACTATTTTCAAACCAAGAAATACGACCTTTTTCATTGCCAACAAACAGGTCTAGGTCGCCATCATCATCAATGTCAAAGAGTTCGGGTGCAGCATTAGCACCTACATCGGTATTGGTAATGATTGGTGTGGTTAATGTGTAGCTGGGATTGGTGGCGCTGCCAATATTTTCGAGATAATGAAAATAGCCACTTATAGTTCCTACAATTAAATCTAAATCGCCGTCTCCATCTAGGTCGCCAAAGGCTGGTGCTAATTCCTCGCCTAAATTATACTGGTGTAGATCCGCGAAATTGGTATCCCTTAAGGTAAATTCGGCTTGATTTGCCGTACCTGTATTTTCGTAGTAGTAAAGGAGTGAATTAGAAAGGCCAGGTCCCACAAAGCGATTACCAATGGCTACAATTAAATCAACTAGGCTGTCACCATTTATGTCTTCTAGTCTTGGCACCGCGGAGGCACCCGGATCAATCATATCCCCTTGTAGAAAATTATCTTCTTTAAAAACGAAATTTGGTTGATTTGCGGTACCTGTATTTTCATAGCGCCAAATACCACGGTGATTAGAAGCCGCATCAGGGCTACCGCTTGTGGCATTACTATAGCTGCTTAGAATTAAGTCTGGAACGCCATCTAAAGTCGCATCTGCCCTGTAAGGAGCGGGGAAAATATACAAGTCTACAGGGTGCTGTGGCGGATACATGGTATCTTGAGCCCCGAAGTAAGCAGAATCGATTTGCCCAGTATTGGTAAGCGCAGAAAGATTATTATAGCTCACATTTGAAAGTAATAGGTCTGGCAATTGGTTGTTATTTAGATCCCAGGTTAATAAGCCACTGCCCGCGTGCATGGTGGCGGTATTTTTATTGCCACCGAGACAAGCACCTTTATGTACGGAGCGGTAAAATCCCCCTTCTTCAAAATAGCCCCAGCAAGCATCACTTTGCACAAATTCTAAACCACAATTAGTACTTATGTTTTCGTGAAACTCAAGGCGAGTGCCGCCATTACCAAAGGTTAAAATGTCAATATCTCCATCGCCGTCTACATCATTAACATCGGGTAGGTCCGAGCGTGAGATGTATAATTTGGAAGGAGCCGTGCTAGATTGATAGAGGGTTTCAATTTGATTGCCATTGTTTACAGCAGCAAAGCTTAGTTGGCCGTTGCTACTAGTATTTTCGTAGACGGTAAAAAACAGACCATCATTATAAAATATATCTTTTTTACCATCGCAGTTATAGTCGCGCATCAGGAAAAAACTGCCTTCGGTTTTGCTGAGAGGAAAGTACTGCGCGTATTCGGGGTGATAACGGTAAAGGGTATCGCCGTTTATCGTCTCATTTAGGAAAGTTAGCAGCCTAAAACCATTGCGATCGTAAGCTAAAAGGTCTTCCTTGCCATCGAAATTAAGGTCCATGGAATTAATTACAGGATAATTTAAACCACCTGCCCAAGGGTTTGCAAGGGTGTCGGTGCCTATAAAAACTTTGGTATTAATGATTTGCTCAAAGCTATACCGGTTCTGTGATATAGCCGGAAAAGCGAGTAGTAAAATAAGAGTAGCAGAGTAGATGAATCGCATGGCAAATTTTTAATTTTTGTAAAATTAAGCAAATAAAAAGTTCTATTCTGCAATCATATAGTCATCGTTCATTGCTATTTATTCTGTGAAAAACTATATTTGCCGCCTTTATTTAAACCCAGTTGACTCATAAGTAATGCAGAATAAAGGAGTTATCCGCTTGTTTGCCATAGTTTTCGCTTTGGCTTGTCTTTATCAATTAGCTTTTACCTACGTAACTCGCTCAGTAGAAGGTGATGCCGATGCCTATTCGCAAGGCGATGTCCAAATGCGTGAGGACTATCTCGACTCCATGAGGAACGAGGTGGTATTTGATGTGCTCTTCGATGAATTTACCTACACAGAAGTGAAGGAGAAGGAAATAAACCTTGGTCTTGACTTACGTGGCGGTATGAATGTAATCCTCGAGGTGTCCGTAAAAGACATTTTAAAGGAAATTGCCAATAACACGAATAACGTAACTTTCAACGAAGCACTAAAATTGGCAGATGCCAATGCTGCAAATAGTCAGGAAAATTACCTAGACAATTTCTTTAATGCTTTTGATGAGGTTAATGAGCAAAGCGGTGCTAATCTTAATTATTCAGATCCTGCCATTTTTGGTACTAAGGAGATGAATGATAAGCTGGGTTTTAGTGCCAGTGATGATGCGATTAAAGCTGAATTACGTGATCAGGTAAACGCTTCTGTAGAAAATGTTTATACAGTATTGAGAGCGAGAATTGATCAATTTGGAGTGGTTCAACCGAACTTACAGCGCCTAGACGAGGGTGGAAGGATTTTAGTAGAGTTACCTGGTGTTAAAGATCCAGATCGCGTTAAAAAACTATTACAATCTACGGCAGAGTTGGAGTTCTACGAATTATACGAAGGTGTAGAGCTGCTTAATTTCTTAGATCAAGCGAACCAACGTTTAAGAGGTTTAGTAGAAAACCCAAATGCTAATAAAGAAGGCGCTTCCGCAGATGATGTAGATGTGGATGATGTTTTAGATATTCAGGATGTTGAAGAAAATGACGTGCTGGCAGAGATTGATTCATCTGCCCAGAGCGATGCCGCTATTGACTCTTTATTAAGTGCAGACAGTGATAGTGTAAACCCGGCAGATCAGTTTAATCCTCTATTTGAGGTAATGGCGCCTAATTATGATTTTGAATCGGGTCAACCAGGAGTTGGTCCAATTGTAGGTTATACAACAGTAGGAGACACTGATAAGGTAAATGAATATCTTTCCAAGCCGCGTATTATGGCATTATTGCCAGGTAATATGCGTGATTTGAAATTTATCTGGACGGCCAAGCCAACAGAAGCTGGTATTATGTATTTACTTGCGGCAAGAACCACCCGTGAGGGCAAGGCGGCCTTAAGTGGAGATGTAGTGGTTGATGCGCGTCAAGATTTTGACGAGCGTAATCAGCCAGTGGTTAGTATGACCATGAATGCTAATGGAGCTAGCCGTTGGGCTAAAATTACGCGCGAGGCTACAGGTGATCCTCAAAACCCTGAAGATAATCGCAGTGTAGCAGTGGTTTTAGATGATTTAGCCTATTCATATCCTCGTGTAAACGGTGAAATTCCAAATGGTAATACTCAAATTACTGGAAACTTCACAGTAAACGAAGCACAGGATTTAGCAAATATTCTTAAAGCAGGTGCTTTACCAGCGCCGGCGAGAATTATTCAAGCGGATATTGTAGGGCCAAGCTTAGGTCAAGAAGCGATTACTTCAGGCCTTTGGTCTTTTGTAGTAGCCTTGATTATAGTAATGCTTTACATGATTTTCTATTATAGTGGAGCAGGTGCAGCCTCTGATTTGGCTTTGATCATAAATATGTTCTTCATCTTTGGAGTACTAGCTTCCTTAGGAGCGGTTCTTACTCTTCCTGGTATTGCTGGTATCGTTCTTACTATCGGTATGGCGGTGGATGCCAACGTGCTTATTTACGAACGTATTAGAGAAGAGCTAAATAACGGTAAAGGATTGCGTTTGGCTATTCAAGATGGTTACAATAATGCTTATAGCTCCATTATCGATGCTAACGTTACCACCTTCTTAACGGGTGTAATTCTCTATGCCTTTGGAACGGGTCCGATTAGAGGATTTGCAACTACCTTGATTATTGGTATTCTTACTTCACTTTTTTGTGCAATCTTTATTACTCGTTTAGTATTTGAAGCAAGATTAGGTAAAAAACAAAATGTAAGCTTCTTTACTTCCATTACTAAAAATGCTTTTTCTAAGTTTTCTTTTGACTTTTTAGCAAAGCGCAGATTGGCTTACATCATTAGTGGTTTAATCATCTTAACCGGTATAGTTTCTTTATCTATTAGAAGTTTAAACTACGGAGTAGATTTTGTTGGAGGCCGTTCCTACCAAGTACGTTTCGATCAAGATGTTAATTCGGTAGAGATTCAAAACTCTTTAGGTGATTTCTTTGTGAATCCTGATGGAACGAAGGTTTACCCAGAGGTGAAAACCATTGGCGAAAACTCACAAGTAATTATCACCACGAAATTTAAGATTAACGAAACTGGAAATGAAGTAGAAGAGGATATTAAAAATCGTTTATACGATGGCGTGAAAGCTTATTATGCAGAAGCACCAACTAAAGAAGCCTTTTTCTCTGAAGCAACAGGTGATGGTAGTATCGGTGTAGTAGCAGAGCGTCAAGTCGGTCCAACTATTGCCGATGATATTAAGTCTTCTGCCTTATTAGCGGTAGTATTTTCATTAATCGTTATTTTCTTATACATCCTTATTCGCTTTAGCAAGTGGCAGTATAGTGCTGGAGCCGTGGCGGCTGCCTTCCATGATGTGATGATTGTATTGTCTTTATTCTCTTTACTCTACGGCTTCTTGCCTTTCTCATTAGAGATAGACCAAGCGTTTATTGCAGCAATTTTGACGGTAATTGGCTACTCTTTAAATGATACTGTGGTTGTATTTGACCGTATTCGGGAATATGTGGGAACACACCACAAGAAATTACCGATGCACCAAATCGTAAACGAGGCGCTGAATAAAACTTTAAGCCGTACGGTAAATACCTCTTTAACTACTTTCTTCGTATTATTGGTAATCTTCCTTTTCGGCGGAGAGTCAATTCGCGGATTTATGTTCGCTCTTTTAATCGGAGTAGTAGTAGGTACATATTCTTCTTTGTTTATTGCAACACCAATTATGGTGGATACCATGAAGAAAGAGGATCCGAAAGCCTAAGTTTAAGTTTACAAATTCTTGAAAAACGCTCGGTAGAAGAAATTCTGCCGAGCGTTTTATTTTGGTATTATTCGTCCCTGGCAAGATTAACCATGTAGCGCCTTATCAAGAATAATTATCAAGGTTTATGGGTAAAGCTTCACGCGTCCTTTAATTTTCCTTTAATTTTGGAAAAAATTTCATTTTGCAATTTTACTTTCTGTTTTTAAATATTAGTGGAGGAGAGCTGGTAGTAGTACTGCTCCTAACGGTTATGTTTTTCGGAGCTAATAAGATTCCAGAAATTGCTAGGGGGCTGGGTAAAGGAATTCGTCAGGTGCGCAATGCCACGGATGATTTGAAACAAGAGTTTAGCAAGACCGATGAAAATGATAGCTTACGCAAGTTCAAAGAAAAGATAGAAACCGAAAAGAAGGAACTCGAAGACTTAGGCGGTTCGGTGAAGCGTAATATCGGTCTTTAAAGCTAGCTATGCTCGATTACCTACTAATTTTAGGAGGCATACTTCTTTTGCTCTTCGGCGGAGATTGGTTGGTTAAGGCCGCCATCGATATCGCCCTGCGAGCAAAAATCTCATTATTAGTAGTCGGTTTAACGGTGGTTAGTTTTGCCACCTCTGCCCCCGAGCTTTTAGTTAGTCTCAATGCGGCTTTACATGGCCACATGGACATTTCTTTTGGCAATGTTATTGGGAGTAATATTGCTAACCTCGCTTTAATTTTGGGATTAACGGCAATGGTCTTTCCCATTAATGTTAGCGATAGAACCATGAAATTTGATTGGTCGGTAATGATGCTCATAAGCCTCTTACTCCTTGCCTTTCTGCTAGATGGCCTTCTGGTTTTTTGGGAAGCATCGGTTTTAGTGCTCATCCTCATTGGCTACAATGTTTATCAAATTCGCTCATCTCGTAAAAAAGAGCGAGAATTGGAGGAAGATAATAGTCAGGCCTTACTAAAGTGGTGGCAAATGCTTGCTTATTTAGTGATTGGTATTGCGGCTCTAAAGTTTGGGAGCGAATTTTTAGTCAAAGGAGCGGTTAACCTGGCTACTATTTGGGGTGTAAGCGAAAGAGTAATTGCGCTTAGCATTGTTTCTATTGGTACGAGTTTACCAGAGCTAGCGGCTTCTTTGGTTGCCTCTTTTAAGGGAAAACAAGACTTATCGCTAGGTAATTTAATCGGTTCCAATATTTTCAATATCCTAGCAGTACTTGGTTTTACTGGAATGCTAGTAGAGTTGCCTTTAGATAGCTCGGCATTACTGACTTATGATTTTCCTTGGCTAATTGTGATTAGCCTAATGCTATTCCCATTTATGCGTTATTTCACTCGAGGTAAGATTAGCAGATTACAGGGTTTAATAATGTTTATTTTGTACCTCCTTTACATTTTAGGGGTCTTCTATCTATAATTTCAATTTATTGGCTTCGCAACCCTTTGTTGTTGGGGGTGGGTTAATATTTTTTCATTTTTTCTTGGATAACACATAAGCTTTGTTCTTTATTTGCATAAAATTAAAGACTATGCCAACAATGCGTTTTGCGGCCGTTAAAGAGGCCGATAGGAGACAAGCAGTAGAAAAAGAATTCCCCTACCAAAGAGTATCGGAAATTTATGGTGAACATACCTTCGGCAATAAGGCTATGAAGGACTATATGACACCAGAAGCCTATAAAAGCGTAATGTCGGCAATTAAGAAAGGGACTAAGATTGATCGCAATATTGCTGATCAAGTAGCCTCAGGAATGAAGGCTTGGGCTATTAATCTAGGTTCTACCCATTATACCCACTGGTTTCAGCCCTTAACTGGTTCTACAGCAGAAAAGCACGATTCATTTTTTGAGCCAGCTGGTGATGGTGAGGCAATTGAGAAGTTTAGCGGAGGGATGTTAGTTCAGCAAGAACCCGATGCATCAAGTTTCCCTAACGGAGGTATTCGCAATACCTTTGAAGCACGTGGTTACACTGCTTGGGATCCTACTAGTCCTGCTTTTATAATGGGACGCACTCTTTGTATCCCTACCATTTTTGTAAGCTATACAGGAGAGGCACTTGATAATAAAACTCCTTTATTACGCGCTCTACAGGCGATAGATGGTGCTGCTACCCAAGTTTGTCAGTATTTCGATCGTAATGTGCGTAAAGTTCATGCTACCTTAGGTTGGGAGCAGGAATACTTTTTAGTAGATACGGCACTTTATCATGCTCGTCCAGATTTAAGATTAACAGGCAGAACCCTACTAGGGCATTCACCAGCAAAAGGACAGCAATTAGATGATCATTATTTTGGATCAATTCCAGAACGTGCTCGTCATTTTATGCGCGAACTAGAATACGAATCCTATCGCTTAGGTATACCGGTTAAAACTCGTCACAACGAAGTAGCACCCAGTCAATTCGAGTTGGCTCCAGTTTTTGAGGAGGCTAATATCTCAGTAGACCATAACTCTTTGATGATGGATTTGATGGATAAAGTAGCTCGTCGCCATCACTTTAAAGTTTTACTGCACGAGAAGCCTTATGCTGGTGTAAATGGCAGTGGTAAACACAATAACTGGTCTTTGGCAACCGATACAGGAGTAAATTTATTAAGTCCTGGAAAAACGCCAAAAAGCAATTTACAGTTCTTAACCTTCTTTATCAATACCATTAAGGCAGTTAGTGAGAATGCAGATTTATTGCGCTCATCTATTGCCTCTGCGGGAAATGATCACCGTTTAGGAGCTAATGAAGCACCACCGGCAATTATTTCGGTATTTATCGGATCGCAGCTTACGGCCACTTTAGACGCTTTAGAAAAGTTAGAGAAAGGTAAGCTTAGTCCTGAGCAGAAAACAGATCTTAAATTAAATGTAGTGGGTAAGATTCCTGAAATCTTACTGGATAATACCGATCGTAACCGTACTTCACCTTTTGCCTTTACCGGTAATAAGTTTGAGTTTAGAGCAGTGGGCTCGCAAGCCAACTGTGCTTTGCCTATGACCATCCTAAACACCATTATGACCAAGCAGTTAGTGGAGTTTAAAACTTCGGTAGACGCTTTAATTGAAGGTGGAATGAAGAAGGATGACGCTATCTTTAATGTTTTACGCGATTATATTAAAAGTAGTCAGGCGATTCGTTTCGAAGGCGATGGTTACAGCCAAGGTTGGGCCGATGAAGCAGAAAAGCGTGGATTGAGTAATGTGAAAACATCGCCACGTGCTTTAGATTTTTACGTTACGGAAAAATCAATCAAACTTTTCGAAGAGATTGGCGTGATGAATCGTGTGGAAGTAGAAGCACGTCACGAAATAATGTTAGAGGAATACATGCTTAAGATTCAAATCGAATCGAGAGTATTAGGTGATATTGCTGGAAACCATATTGTACCAACTGCCATCAATTACCAAAACAAACTTATCCAGAATGTTAAAGGTCTAAAGGATGTGCTGGGCGCAGATGTGTTTAAAAATCTGGCTAGTGATCAATTGCAAATGATTGAGGAAATTAGCACACACATCAATACCATCATCTCCGAAAGGGAGGCGATGATTGAAGAGCGCAAGAAGTGTAATACCATAGAAAGTGCACGAGATCGTGCTATCGCTTATTGTGAATCAGTAATTCCATACTTTGGCAGAATTCGCTATGCAGCAGATAAGTTAGAGATGTTAATTGACGATGAATTATGGCCATTGCCAAAATATAGAGAATTGATCTTTATTTAATAGAGCATTCTTTTTAGAGTTTTCCTAAAACGGTCTGGCTTTGTCCAGG
>CBFHVV010000007.1:0-64722 GCA_965658965.1 Croceimicrobium sp. | reverse complement strand
CATTTTTAAGATTGCTGGCTTGTTATTTGTTACCTTTCCACTCCTATGGCCCGATTAAACATTACCTTAAGAGGAAGAATATTTTTTTCAATGCTCCTAATTATTGGGGTCTCCTTTTTTTTAACCGGTACCATTTCCTTTTATCACTTTAAGCAAGAAAACGAGAACTATCACGAAGAGCGTTTGCGGCGCAAAGAATTTGCCGTTTTAGAAGCGATAAACTTCTTTTTGCGTGATCAGGAAATTACAGATAATACCGACTCCATTGTTAAGCTTTTCGACAATAAAGTTTGTGAATTATCACAAATTAATGGCTTGGATATTAATATTTACGGCTTGAATGGAAATTTGCTAATTGCTAGCACTCCTGCCCTGCACGAGGAAGAAATAATCCCCGTAAAAATTCCCCACGAATTAATGGAGCGGCTTTATAAAACGGCAGACCAAGTTCTAACGAGGCCAAAAATCGATAGCCTCCGCTACCTAAGTACTTTCGACTTTATCCGCAATGTTTACGGCAAACCGGTGGCTATAGTAAACTTGCCCTATTTCGATTCAGATGACCTCGGGGAAGATGACTTGGAGGACTTTCTTTTACGACTTTCCGAAATTTATTTCCTCTTGTTTCTAGCGGCTGGGTTTTTAGCGTTTTTTCTTTCTAATTATATTACGGGTTCTCTACACGCTATCGCAGAGCATATTAAAAACACTCGTATTAGTGATGCTAATAAACCATTGGAATGGCGCTTTAACGACGAGATAGGCGCCTTAGTAGAAGAGTACAACCGCATGCTAGAGGAATTGCGTAACTCGGCTATTAAATTAGCGGAAACGGAGCGGGAAACAGCTTGGCGCGAGATGGCTAAACAAGTGGCACACGAAATTAAAAATCCGCTAACGCCCATGCGTTTAAACGTCCAGTATTTGGCTAAATCACTCAAGGTAGATGCGCCCGAAAAATTAGCTGAGTTTAGCCAATCGATGATAGATCAAATAGACACCCTCAGTTCTATAGCCTCCGCTTTTTCGCGCTTTGCTAGCATGCCCGAGTTGAAAATGGAGAGCTTCCCTATCAACTTGGTGATTAAGCGGGTTACCTCTTTATACCCACAGTCTTCCGTAAGTTTTATATCGGAGGCCAGCGAGCAGGAGATTTACGCAGATCCGGAGCAGTTAATCCGTGTTATGAATAACTTGATTAATAATGCTTTGCAGGCAGTGCCGCCAGAGCGTGAGGCAAAGGTAGAAGTGGAAATCACTAAAATTGGAGAAGAGGTATTAATTGCGGTGCGCGATAATGGGGAGGGAATTCCAGCAGAGAGGCAAGAGAAGATTTTCGAGCCGCGATTTACTACCAAAAGTAAGGGAATGGGATTAGGATTGGCTTTGGTAAAGCGCATTGTTGATAGTTTTAAAGGGAGAATTGAATTTGAAACGGAGTTGCAAAAAGGCACTGTTTTTAGAGTCTTTTTGCCATTAGAAGCGGCTCAGGAAAAACAGCCCTAAACTTTCATTTCAAGTTCTATTTACTTTCTTTTGTAGACGCACATTCAATATTCACAAAATGGACTATCAAAATATTCTACTGGAACTAGAAGCGCCACTGGCCGTTCTTAAAATAAATCGCCCCAAGCAGCTAAATGCTTTAAATAAGGATACGATTGAAGAGTTACATCAGGCTTTTAAAGAGCTGCGAAACATGTCTGAAATTCGTGCGATTATTTTAACTGGCGAAGGGCCGAAAGCCTTTGTGGCTGGTGCCGATATTAAGGAGTTTGCAGATTTTGGGGTTCATGAGGGGACCGACTTAGCGGGTTCTGGGCAGGAGAAGCTTTTTGATTATATTGAAAACCTTAACAAGCCGGTTATCGCTGCAGTAAATGGTTTTGCACTTGGCGGTGGATTAGAGCTTGCCATGTCTTGTCATTTTCGCATCGCAGCTGCTAATGCCAAAATGGGTTTACCTGAGGTAACTTTAGGCCTAATTCCGGGTTATGGCGGCACGCAAAGATTAGCGCAATTGGTGGGAAAAGGTAATGCCATGGAAATGATTACGACGGCAGAAATGATCACCGCTAATAGAGCGAAAGAACTGGGCTTAGTAAATGAAGTGGTTGAACATGACGAATTGATGGATTATTGTCACGGGAAAGCGACACGCATTACTAGAAACTCATCTACCGCAGTGGAAAGTGCTATAAAGGCTATAAACGCAGGCTTTAAAGAAGGAGTAGGCGGCTATAAAATTGAAATAGAGGAGTTTGGAAAATGCTTTGGTACCGCCGATTTTAAAGAAGGTACTCAAGCCTTTATGGAAAAGAGAAAGCCTAAATTTTGAGTATTCGTAAAGACTTTTTTTATAAAAGAAGGGCTCGTTACTACCTCAGTGACGAGCCTTCTCGTTCTCAGCCTTATTTGTGCATTGTTTTACATGGATACGGACAGCTGCCGGAGTATTTTATTAAGCACTTCTCACGCTTAAAGCGAGATGATGTTTTATTTCTGGCACCCGAAGGCTTGCATCGCTTTTACCTGAAGGGCTCTAAGGGAAGAGTGGGTAGCTCTTGGATGACGAAGGAAGACCGCTTAAATGATATTGATGATTATTGTTTATTGCTGGACCAGGTGGCAGAGGAGCTAATCGCCGAGCAAGAGTTTAAGAAGATTGTTTTATTTGGTTTCTCGCAAGGTGTTGCTACAGCTTGTCGCTGGATGAGTAGGACAGCAAAGCCCATAGATGAATTAATTTTATGGTCGGGTGCTTTTCCACCAGATTTAAACTTCGAAGAAGCCGTGGAATCCCTCGCCAATAAGCCCGTTTATATGCTCTTAGGAGATCAAGATGAGTTTGCAGGGCCAGAGCGCTTAGAGCAACAAAAAGAGCATTTGTCAGCTCGTGGAATTAAAGTGCAAAGTCAGCTCTTTAGGGGAGGACATACAATTATTACCGAAGTTTTAGATGAGTTACTGGCAAGAGTTTTCCCACCTACTAATCCTCGTCTCCGTCCATAAAGTCGTTTAAATCGCGGCGTTCTTTTTTAGTTGGTCTGCCGGTGCCTTTAGCGCGATTAAGTTTATGCATCATCCCTAAAAAGTTCTGCTTTTCTATTTCCTCGGGTGAGGTTACATCAATAATATAGTCGGGAACGAGTTTGGCTCCCACCCGCGATTTAGGGATATCTAGTACTTTAATACTGAACTCAATACTGTCCTTACGGAAACTAATCTTATCGTCTGGCCTAACTTCACGGGATGCTTTGGCTCGGTCGCCATTAACAGTCACTCTATCTTTGCGAAGCGCTTCAGAAGCTAGGCTGCGCGTTTTGTACTTACGTACACTCCAAAGAAACTTATCAATTCTCATAATCACGAAAATAAGAAACCCGACGCTCATAGAACATCGGGTTTCTCTATACTAATAAGACTAATTTAATTATTTACGATACACCACTTTTTGGGTGTGGGTAGTATGCTTATCAATTACCTTCATTAGGTAAACACCATCAAGTAAGTCAGCGCTTGGGCTGTATACCGCAGTATTTGTACCTGCGCTAAAATTACCCAGTTGAGCCGCGTCTACCATTTGACCGCTTAAATCATACAGCTCTACTCGCACATCGCTTTTCTCACTTAGGGCGATGTCGATATGAGCGGCACCGCTAAAGGGATTAGGATATACGTTTAATCCTGTGTTGCTTTCGGTGGCAAACTCCTCTTGGCCAATCGCCCTGCCTTCAGTGTTGAAGGTAACATTAGCAATGTTCAGGTTCATGGTTTGGAAGTTTTGATAATCTCCTACAACGGTAAAGGTTACGTTTACCACTTGGCTAAGATCTAAAGGTATGCTTCCAGCAGAAACTAGGTCTGCAATGTCTACACTATAGGTTCCCATTGCACCATTGTTTACACTAATGGTTTTGCGGTACTGCTCACTCCAGTTTGTGATATCATTACTCACAAGAGTTACAATAATTTCATTAAAACCGCTCAAGCTCGCTTCAAATTCAATTTGATTAAAAGCACTTACATCAACCGGTAGATGCCCAGGACGTAACATTCTGAAAACGTTCACGTAGTTTTTAAGGTTACCGCTGAAGTTTATATCACGCTCTAGGTGCTTTTCTGCGGGAGCGGAAGGGATGGTATAGCCAGTTTCCGCACTAACATTAAATACAGAACTGGTTACTCCTAAATCTCTTTCAAAGTCGGTTCCCCAAGGACCATCAGCTAAATAAAGGATATCACGTCCACCTCCAACATTATTAGTCATCTCAAAACCAGTATCAAAAATATAGTCCGTATTCCAAACAATGGTTTCTTCAGCTTTCGTTGGGTCTAAGGCAATTAGCTCACCAAAGTTTATACGATTATCTCCTTCATAGCGCGTACGGTTAGCCTGAATATTTACTTCGCTGGCGCCAATAGTATTTACGACAGTAAGGTGAACTTGGCCGTTTTCATAATAGCCATTCTTAACATATACCGTTGGAGTAATAACATTAGAGGCCGTAATACTGCTAACATTATTGTTTGCTTCCATTAAAGTAATAATGTCCCTTACCAAATCCTTGGTTAAGCTTTCTGATACGGTCCAAACTTGAAAGTTGTAGACCTTGTCAGACGGTTCAATAACATAGTCATCTTGGTTCCAACGGGCATCGATAATAATATCTCCGTTGGCCTTTTCGTAGGCCACAAAAGTTATTGCCATATCTACCGAACCATCTTCTTGGTCTAGACGAGCCATAATGAAGTTATGACCTTTAACCTGAACGGTTTTAATATCATTTAAGAAAGCACCACTAAGACGATCACAAATAACCTTGGTGTGGTTATAAACCTCATTGTCAGTTTCTATAGCTAAAATACCACCTAGTCTGTTTTGACTATTATTGTAATAGTCGGCAGAGAAAACATCTAATGCGTTGGTGATGCCAATTAGGTCGCTTGGGCTGGTTACAACGGCGGGAGCGTTTTGCGGACCTGAAGCCGGAATAAAGTTAGCTAGATTGGCCACCTTACCGAAGGTGTTCGCTTGGAACTCTTGTAGTGAAGGAGCTTCATTAATTCTTTCATAAAAAGTGTGTTTACCACTCTTAATGCGATTAAAGTTACGGCTAGCAATTAAACTCGCCATAGAGCCTTCGCTTTCAATTCCGCCATTATTTGGACCAGAACTTCCTGTTGCAATATTTTCTGAGGCACTATTATTAGTAACTACGGGATCTATTTGGTTTTGGCTTTGAACTGCAGCGACGTTAGTACCATTTCCGTTTACAGTAGCAGTTACCGTTAAAGTTACGCTGTTTCCAAAAACCACCTGCGGGATAGACCAAACACCAGTAGTGTTATTGTAAACTGTTCCGGCAGGAGCATTGTGACTTACATAACTAAAGTTTGGATCAATAAAATAGGCAATCTCAACCGCCGTAGCAGGGGTGTTGCTAGTTAAGTTATCAATAGTAATGGTAAAAGTTACATTGTCGCCAACGTTGGGGGTGTTATTTGAAACACTTTGCAGTACTCTAAGATCGGCAGGACAACGCAAGGTGTTAATATCTGCGCTTACGCTGTTACCCTGTAAGTTCCAGGTAAGGCTGCCACTAGCTGGAAAAGTTTCTTCGAATACACCAGAGTTAGTTCCACTAATAAAAGTGGTTCCTTGACCTCGGTTTGCAGGAGCAGGACTAAATTCATTGGCCGCCCCAATTGGTTCGATTATACTACCTCCATTGGAGTTGGTATAACCGAAACGTCCTACAATGTCACCATTTACGTCAATATATACACAGTTTATTTCTGGAGTAACCGCCATAGGGGTAGTACCAGCTACCGCCGTATAAGCAGCACAAAATTCTGATGTTCCTACACTACTAATATAAGAGGTAGCGGTTAACAGATCGCCAACAGTAAAACCGGCAGGGGCTGGAACGGTAAACTCAAAGCGGTTAGCACCATTTTCGTTTCCTTGATTAAAGCCATTTACCATACCAGGGCCGTAAGAACCATTGGTGGCATCATTATCTGAGGCACTACCTTCTATTGCACTGAAAAGGAAGTCTTTTCCTTGAACCATTAAGGCGCCGCTGTAGAAGTCGCCCTTAAAGAACTCAATACGTGCGCCGCCTGGTGCAAAACCTTTTACGGTTAACATCCCACCAGCAATGGATACCATATCAATTACGGGGAAGTTAATTAGGGCATTTCCACCAAAGTCCACGTCGGTATCGTCGTTGATGGTAACATAAGGACTCTCTCCAATTTTGTGACTTTCGGAGCTTGCCAGTAGGTCAATGCCAATTTGATTGCTGGCGGTTGGCACACCAGCAGAAGTTACATTACCATTATTATAAATGCTATTGCGTGAAATATTATGTTTTTGTGCTGCGCTGGTAATTAAAATCCCTGCGCCTACATTGTCGCGAATAATATTTTTTAGGATGGTATCTCCTTTGGCGCCATAAATACGCATGCCACTAGTTTCTGTGCCGCTTAAGCCATTGTTGTAAACAGTATTGTTTTCAATTAAGAAATCACCTGCCGCTAGGTAAGAGTCAAAACCATTACCACGATTATTACGAAATAGGTTTTCACGAATAATAATGTCTTCGCAGAAATCGGCAAGGTCTAAACCATCACAAATCGGGTCATCTAATCCGTTATTGTTAAAATCGTTGTGATAGATTTCCCAACCCGAGCAGCCACTGCGTAAGAAGCCCCCCATGGTTTCGCTATGAGCGATATAGTTACGATATAACTTGCCATCATCAATTCCTAATGCTTGAAAATTCGGTCCACCATTTACGTCACCGACAGGAGCCATATCAGCATGAGCTTCGCTTCCCAAAACACAATCGTAAACAGTAACTCTTCTGGCACCGCCTCGGGCTAATAAATTGGCATTATCGAATAAAAACCAATCATTACCGAAACTATGTATAGCTAAGCCACGAAGAGTAATATCTTGACCACCTAACTGAATACCCCATTCCAAGTCGTGATTCGGAGAGTCATCCACTATCTCAATTTCAGGACCATCAACCGTGGGCAAGTTAATATTGTCGGTCCCAACTTGTCCACCAGCGCCAAAAATGGTAGTGTTGGTGTTTCCGGTGAAAGCCGTTTGTGTAAACCCGTCTATCAATAGCACACGGTTATTGATGGAGGGTAACTCTGTTGAGGTTATTTTTATAGTGAAGACTCCTGTTGCGGGATCGTAGCCTGGGTCGCTAAGTGGAATATTAAAGACCATATTGTCTACTCCCCAGTTGGAGTTAGCATCGGCAATGGCTTGTCTTAAAGAACCTAAGCCAGCATCATTAGTATTACTAACGGTTACCGTTTGTGCGCTAAGGCCAAGGCTAAAGGCTATCAATAAAAGAATTACTCGTGATTTCATAATCTTGATTTTAACAGTGGTAAAAGTAAGCACTTATTAACAGCTGTTAGTAATTTTTAGATAAACGGCAGACCTCATCGATTATCTGCACCATTTTTAGGGGGAAATGAGCATGAATTAAGACGGATAGCTGCTTAAGGCATATTTTGTATCTTTAGGCTCTGTTCTTAATAAAGAAATCTCACCTCCATTTAGATGAAATGTATAGTTGTTGACGATGATCCCGTTCAGAGAGAAGCTATAAAATCATGCATTGCATCAGTAAGTGATTTAGAGCTTGTGGGGGTGTACCCCAATGCAATTGAAGCTAGGTTGGCTTTGCAAAAACGCGAAGTAGATTTAATTTTTCTTGATGTGGAAATGCCTGAAATGAGCGGAATAGAATTTCTACAAAGTTTTAAGGATGTGCCCCAAGTTATTATGGTTACCTCAAAAAAGCATTATGCTTTTCAAGCCTTTGAGTTTGATGTAACAGACTATATTTCTAAGCCTATAGATTTAGACCGGTTTTCTTCTGCAGTGCAGCGTGCGCGCTACTATGAGGAAAACCTAAAGAGGCAAGAAACAGAAAACTCGCTCTTTGTAAAATCGGATGGGGTATTGGTTAAAATTAATATCGATGAGATACTTTTTATAGAGGCTCTAGGTGATTATATAAAGTTAGTTACCGAAGATAAAAGGCATATTGTACACAGCACCATGAAGGCATTTGTTGCCAAGTTGCCCGAGACATTTTTAAGGGTTCATAAGTCCCACATAGTAAACCTTAAGAAGGTGAAAAAGCTGGAAGATAACACTATTGAATTGGCAGGAACACAGATTCCAGTGAGCCGAAATAATAAAAAGGTGGTGATTGAAAAGTTGGCACAGCTTTAAGCCTTTTTAGTTTGTGATTTTAGCTAGAGATTAGTCTTGCTTAGTGATAAAAATCAACAATTGTAACTTATTAGTTTGTAGAACAGTATTTTATAATGTTGATAATTTATGCGAATGCATCTGCTGCACTTTTAGAAGCCAAAAAATGCCATTCCCTTTGGACCATTTAGCTCTTTCTTCTATAAAAACTGGTAGAAGCTTGAAACTTCATTGAAGCCCATGCTGTCTGCCCTTTTCCATTTCCTTATCGCCTAAATTTTTAAGCATTAGGCATAAAAACCAAAAAAGCCGATAATTCGCATTACCGGCTTTTTGCGCTCCCTCTTGGGCTCGAACCAAGGACCCTCTGATTAACAGTCAGATGCTCTAACCAACTGAGCTAAGGAAGCATTGTGTTTCCCTTAAAAAGGGGCTGCAATATTAGTACCTTTCTTTAAAATAAACAATCTTTGCCAAAACTATTTTAGAATAAATAATGAGTTTATTAATTGTAGGCACAGTAGCCTTCGACGAGCTAATCACTCCTTGGGGCGAATCAGGTAGAATTATCGGAGGATCAGCAACTTACGCCTCGCTCTCAGCGGCGAACTTTAAAAACGACATTTCCATTGTCTCTATCATTGGCGAAGATTTTCCTGAGGCGAAGCTGGAGTTAATGCGATCAAAGGGCATCGACACCAGTGGAATTAAGCGTATAAATGGCGCGAAAACCTTCTTTTGGAAGGGGAAATATCACCAGGATATGAATACGCGCGATTCTTTAGAGACGGAGCTAAATGTATTAGCTGATTTTGATCCCGTATTGCCAGAAAAAGCTAAAGATGCCGAATACTTAATGCTGGGTAATTTAACTCCAGCTGTTCAAATGAAGGTCCTAAAGCAAATGAATCAGCGTCCCAAGCTGGTTATCATGGATACCATGAACTTTTGGATGGATATTGCAATGCCCGAATTAAAAGAGGTATTAAAAGAAGTAGACCTTCTTACTATTAACGATGAAGAAGCTCGTCAGCTTAGCGGTGAGCAGTCTCTGTTAAAAGCGGCTCGTGAAATATTTACCATGGGGCCGAAGTTTCTAATTATTAAAAAAGGCGAGCATGGAGCAATGTTGTTCCACCAAGATAAAAAGTTCTTTTGTCCGGCTTTACCTCTAGAAGAAGTGTTTGATCCAACCGGAGCGGGCGACACTTTTGCGGGTGGTTTTATTGGACAAATAGTGCGTGAAGACGATATTTCTTTCGAAAATATGAAGCGCGGAGTTATCTATGGCTCGGCAATGGCTTCATTCTGTGTCGAAAAGTTTGGTACCGAAAAGCTACTAGATGTAAACCAAAAAAGTATCGATGCACGCGTAAGGGAGTTTATTGAATTAGTAAACTTTGACATTAATTCATAGAATAATAGGGATAGACCCAACTTAGTATTCAAGGAAAGCGTCATTTACCCACAGAGTGGAGATGGCGCTTTTTTTCTGCAAAGATTTTAAGCAAAATAAGCCACTCTTGCATAGGAACCGAGGTATTTAGTACATTGGTGCTTTGTATTGATAAGCATGAATATAGACCACCAACTTTTAGAAGCTTGCAAGCGCGGAGAGCGAAAGGCCCAGTTTGAGCTTTATCAGTTGTGCTACGGTATTTTGATGTCAGTTTGCTTCCGCTACGAGCGCAATAAAGAAGATGCCGAGTTTTTACTCAATAAGGCTTTTCTTAAGATATTGACTAACCTAGAAACCTATGCCGATAACGTTCCTTTTGAAGCGTGGATTAGGCGAATTACCATCAATACAGCTATTGATGAGTATCGCAAAAGTCAACGCTCCAAACTTGATTATGTAGAAGAACCGATGCTCCTCGCCGGGTTATCGGAAATGGATTATAATGAGGCAGATAAAAACTTTGATGCCGAAGAACTACTAGCCTTGGTACGTAAATTACCTCCCGCTAGCCAAAAGGTTTTTAACCTATATATTATTGATGGCTACAATCATAAAGAGATAGCCGAGAAATTAGGAATGAGTGAAGGTACCAGCAAATGGCACCTTAGCAGCGCACGCAAGAAGCTGCAAGAAATGATGAAGAAGATAATTAACAATGTTGCTGTTTTTCTGCTATGACGGAAAAGGAATTAAATAAACTCTTTAGCGAAAAGTTAAAGGGTCAATCTTTTCCTTTTAACGAGAAGGCCTGGGAATCTATGGAGCAAATGCTTGATCCCCAAGAGCCCCTTTCGGAAATGGAGTACCGTAAGCTCTTTCAAGATAAGTTAGCTACGGCAAGCTTTGCCTTTAATCCGGCCAATTGGAGTAAAATGGAAACCCAGCTTAATGAGAAGCAGGGTGCCATGTCTGAAGCAGAGGTGAAAGCGCTCTTTGAAACAAAGCTGAAATCCCAAAGTTTTGCCTTCAATCCCGCTAATTGGGAACGCATGGAGGCGATATTAGATGGCGAGCCCAAAAAAGGCTTAGTCTATTTTTGGCGCAGCGCTGCGGCCATTCTACTTTTCGCAGCATCTACTCTCGCATTTCAATTCATTGGTCAGCCACAGCTTAGCAATACTCAAAATATCGAAAGTATTTCGGCTAGCCCCACGGGAAATAGCGCGCAAGAAAATGTTGCACCTCAGATAGCTCCAAAAAGCTTAGAGAATGGTACCCTGGTTCCAAGCAAGTCTTCCGGCTCCAGTGGTGCTGCTAAAGTGCCGCCGGCGGCCCCATCTACTAATAACTTAGCCGCCAAGCAAGGCCCCGAAAGGAGTAATACGATAATCGGAGCCAATGATGCTTTATTAACAGATAAGACTAAGGCGGAGCTCTTCACTGCAGCAGAAATCAAGGATTTTACGAAACGCGGCTGGAAAAATTTACCGGCAATCACCAATAGCCTTGGATTTAGAATTCCGCCTAGCAGCAGTATTGCGACCACTTTAATTCCTGAAAAGGCAGTTTATGTGCCCCGCTCCTTTTCTAAAATTAGCTTGCAAGCAGGTCCATCGGTTAACCCTGGTTACAATGGCAAAACGGGTACAGGCTTTTTCGCAGGTCTAGAATATGAGTATGGTTTCAACGAGCACCTTTCTTTAAGTGCTGGCCTAATGTATAACTATGGTGGCGACATGGGGATAGAAAGTATTAGTGATAGCACCTTTTTTGGCTTAGCTCGTACAGACGTAGAAACTCATAATCATTATAAAAATAGACGCTCTATCCGCATGCCGGTTAGCCTAAATATTAAAGTTCATCCTAAGCACAGTTTTAGTGTTGGTGCTTACGCAGATGCGCTTATTGCGGTGAGTATGGAACAGCAAAAAACAACCACTATTTTCAAGCAAGATCCGAAAGTAGAACACAGTAGTGGCGATGCTCCTAAAAATGGATTTACAAGCTATAGTGGCGGAGCAAGCTTTGCCTACACCTATCATTACTCGGAGCGCCTAAGTATAGGCTTAAATCAACAATACGGCTTTGTTGATTTAACCAATGATCAACACCAAAACTTTAAAAAGCATCACCAAACTAGCCAAACTAATTTAGTTCTGAAATTTAGTATTTGGCAACGATGAAAAAGTTAATGACATCCCTGATAGGGGTTGTTTTACTACTTACGGCTTGTAATAAAGACTCTGACCTAAATCAGGCAGAATATAGTGATAGTCCTATTTTTTATGTAAGCGGTTCAGTCAATGGTTTGCCAGTAAACAATCAGGCGGGCAAGGATGGCTATAAAATGTATACTCATTACTTTATAGAGGATAGCGTGCTTCATATGGAGAGTATTCTTGCTGCGGATAGTCCAGCTTTTCGAGACGCATTTAAAATAGATATTCGAGGTACGGCTTTAAACACTAACCCAATAAACACAGGTTATTTTGCAAGCCTGATAAGTGGGCCACTTCCTTTGGCAGATCCCACAGGCTTTCCACGCAGACCCTATGTTTTTGACTATTTTTTTGCGAGTGATACTTTAAACGAAGACATACCACTCCAGTGGACTACTCCAGATAGTACTTATTATGGAGACACTTGCTCCTTTACAGGGGTTAATGCTTTGCAAAGACCCAACTTTCGAGTTGAAATGAGCACCTCAGGCTCGCTTTCATGTACCCCGCTAGTTGCGCACACCATTCAAAGCCAAGGAGACTGCAAGGCAGAGGTCCATATTTTGAAAAGTACTAATTCAGAGCTAATTGCAGAAGCGCGTAATCGAGTTGGTGGTATCCAGTCTGTGCAATGGTTTGTTAACGATCAAAGTGCTGGCACCAATGTAAAACTAAACTATAATGTTGTAGGCTTCTCTCCTGGTTATCGCCTTAAAGCAAAAATATTTTTCGAGAATGGCTGTACTGAAACAATTGAAAAAGTAATCCTCTCGGGTTCTTCTCAGTGCGATATTAACATAAACTATCAAAAACGGGCGCACCGAGATTATAATCCACATAATTTAGGAACCGTAGTAGTTTCTTATTTTGATGCTAATGGTAAAGAATTCACTAGCAATTACGCTTACAATACTGGGAGTTTCAACATCGAAACTATAGCCACGTATAATGATGTAACGCAAGAGGTTCAACCGATAGAAAACCAGCATAAACGCTATACCTTTTCAGGAGATTTGATTCTGAAAAGCGGCGATGGTAGCACCGTACAGCTAAATAATTTGTTTGGAATATTCGCGGTAGAGCATCCTAATTAAAGGGTCTTCGATTAAGCCTTAGGCTTCAAAAGAAATTAATACCTGCCCTTTTTCCACTGCCGCCCCAATATTGCAATCAATACTTTTAATTTGGCAATCAGCTTCAGCTTTTAAAACATTCTCCATTTTCATGGCCTCTAAAACCATTAAGGCCTGACCCTTTTTAATGGTTTCGCCGGGAGCAACTTTCACCTCTAAAACCAACCCAGGCATAGGAGCCTTAAGGTCATTTAGTGCAGTAGCGTTGAGGTGCTCCATCCCTAAGTCTTTCAATAAAAGGTCGAAACGATCGGCGGCATTTACCTGATAAGAACAGCCATCTACCTCAATTAAGAATTCTTTTTGATCGTAATCAGCTTCTAAGATTTGCACCTCATAACTTTTGTTATTTCTCAGTAGGCTAAATCCCTTTTCGGCATTGCCTAAAAGATCTAAATTATAGTCCTTGCCATTCAAAGACCCCGACTTTTTCAAGGCATTGGCTTCAAGCTCAAAGCTTTGACTATTTACTTTTATCTGAAATTTTTCGCTTGACATGATTACGATACTTTTGCGGAAGCTAAGTTAAGAATAAGCCATGCAACGCGGTATACTTTTCCTCCTTTTTCTCTTTTCCCTTCTCAGGCTAGCGGCTCAAGAAAATACGGCCTCGGTAGAACTGGCTTTTCAATATAATACACCTAATAGATTAGTTTGCAAGGCCCTAGTGAAAGCCAAGCAATGGACCTTAACCAATCAGCTGCAGCTGCAACAAGCGCAGGGTTTAGAGGTATATTTAGTTAAAGCAGGAAATAGAAAAACGATAAATTTCACCTACGATGGGCAAGTGCTCAGTTTGCTGTTTAACCAAATTCCGCATCCCTTGGCGCAGATAGAGCTGCACTATTATTTAGAGCAAGAATTTTTAGAAAGCCATGAG
This sequence comes from Croceimicrobium sp., assembly GCA_965658965.1. Lineage (GTDB taxonomy): Bacteria > Bacteroidota > Bacteroidia > Flavobacteriales > Schleiferiaceae > Croceimicrobium. The sequence continues at coordinate 50,837 of CBFHVV010000007.1, read as the reverse complement.
GCTTGGAACTTTTTGGAAGAAGGCTTTTTACTGAATGAATTTAATTTGGGGGATAACCCAGCGCTTCGAGCAGAGGAGGGCCTTTTATTTCCTTGTTTTAGTGGTGAGAAACACTTTTGGTCACTAAATCTTGTTGTCCCCAAAAATTGGGAGGTGAATAGTCCTTTTGAGGAGACTTATCAAATAGACCTAGGGGCTAATGTGGCACGTTATTTTTCATCTGCAGCAGCGCAGAGCCCTGCCTCCTTATATTTGGCCGCGGGAAAATTTGAAAGCGAGGAGGCTGAAGAAATTTTAGAATATTTAGAAGCCGAAGGCGAGATTGTGCAGGTGTCGGAAGAGGAACGACGCATTGCCATTATGCAAAAGGAGCACGCAAAGCTTCTGGGCTTTATAGCAGAAAAAAGGGGAGAAGCATGGTCGGCTAAAGATTGGGAAGACTTGATAGAGCCGGCAAATAAGCATAATGAACTTTATCTGAAATACGAGATGCTGCATGAAGACGGCCTCACTAAAAAACAGTTTTTAGCTGAGCAAAGTATTTTACTAAATGCAGCGGAAAGTGTAGAACAGGCAAGCCGCTGGCAGGAGCTGTATTATCAAAAACACTATGGCATCGATTATCTAGACCAATATTTGCATAAACTGTATCAGGCGCAAGCCATGCAAGCAGAACATTCTTGGTTTTTGTATCTGAATCGATTTTTAGCGGATTTAAACTTAAGCCTAGCCGATACCGCTCAATTGGCAGATACTAGTTTGGCTCTTAAAAAGAGGGAGTATCTATCTACCGCCGCAGCCATCTATCAAAGGCAAGAGCCAATTGAACTAAAGTTGAGCTATCAATATTCTTATCCTCGCAGAGCCATGCGCCTGCATCTTTCGCAGCCAGACACAAATCTATATGTTCAATTGGGCTTGGATCTTCTCGCTATTTCAGCCCAGGACAGTTTTGAAGCTTCCTTTACTGCGCACCTTAATTTTTCCGATACCCTTTGGTGGGATTTAGCTGGAGCCCCACGTAGTATAAATGTGGAGCTACAAAAGGGGAAATGGAACTTTATCACTTTACGTGAGATGAGACCAGAAGCCTATTATCTATATGACTTTAGTAAATCGCCTGATCCACAAAAAAAACGCAAAGCACTAGTAGCGCTTTTAGAGACGAGAAACCCAAATTTATTAGCGACTGTAATGGGTATTGCCCTAGATAGTGGCGAAAAGGAGCTCCAAATTTTAGCCTTGCAAAAAGCGGAAAAACTTAACAGCATGGGTAAACAAAAACTTCGAGAAAGCATTAGAAATTTAGCGGAGGAAAGCGAGGATGTTAAACTAAAGCAAAAAGCAGCCGAAGCCTATAAGATCATAAGCCCTTAAACGGATTGGAATGAGTAGTTTTGCCTACTTTTTAGCATTAATTGATTAATCGTCCCTATGGATATTTTTATACAAGCCTCACAATTTTTACTGAGCCTTTCTTTACTTATCGTTTTACACGAATTTGGCCACTTTATTCCAGCCAAGCTTTTTAATACACGTGTAGAAAAATTCTACCTTTTCTTCGACCCTTACTTTTCTCTTTTCAAGAAGAAAATTGGCGGTACCGAATATGGTATCGGTTGGCTGCCTTTAGGCGGATATGTTAAAATATCGGGGATGGTAGATGAAAGTATGGATAAAGAGCAATTAAAGGAAGAGCCTAAGCCTTGGGAGTTTCGCTCTAAACCAGCTTGGCAGCGCTTGATTATTATGGTGGGTGGTGTAACGGTAAATGTTATTTTGGCGATTATCATTTACGCTGGTATGATGATGTACTACGGCGAAGATTACCTTCCGGTAGAAGGAATTAAAGACGGCCTGATGGTAGACGATAATGGTTCTGCTATTGGTTTAAAAGACGGCGATTTAATCCTTGCCGTGGATGGTAAGAAAATCGAGCGCTTTAGTGAAATCCCTAAAGAAATACTTTTGAGCGAAAGCACCATTAGTATTTTACGCGATGGTAAAGCCATGGATCTACAGGTTTTAGATGAGCATAAAAAGATTTTACTCGATGATCAATCTCCTATCGTTGGCTTGCGATTCCCCTACATAGTTGGCGCTTTTACTGATTCTTCTGTGGCAGAGCCAGCGGGCTTACAGGTAGGTGATAGCATTGTGAGCTTCAATGGGGAGAAAATTAAATATTACGACCAGTATTTAGATAGCATTCCAGCTTATGCGGGGCGCGAATTAAGTTTTGGGCTATACCGCAATGGTGAGTTTAAAACGGTAAGCATGAAGGTGCCAGAGCATGGTAAAATAGGTGTGTACCCAGGCGGTAAAAGCCCTGCGGCTTACTATCCTGTGGAAACTATTAAATACGGGTTCTTTGCTTCAATTCCTGCTGGTCTTAACAAGGCCTCTACGGTACTAACCGACTATATTCGTCAGTTTAAACTTATTTTCAACCCACAAACAGAAGCCTATAAGCAGGTTGGTGGATTTATTGCCATCGGTAAGCAATTTGATACTAGCTGGAACTGGGAGCGTTTTTGGTCATTCACCGCTTTTCTAAGTATTATGTTGGCTTTCCTTAATATTTTACCTATCCCCGCATTAGACGGAGGACACGTGGTATTTGTTCTTTGGGAAATGGTTTCAGGTAGAAAGCCTTCTGATAAAGTACTGGAATACGCCCAAGTGGTAGGCTTTATAATTTTACTTTCCCTCATCGTTTTAGCCAATGGTAATGATATCCTCAAGCTTTTTAATTGATTTTAAAGCTGGGCTTCTGCTTTAAGCAGATGGGAAATTAAAGGCAGAAAGAAGGCTAGCCTTTTAGCTTTTTTAAATTTGTTTTCTCTCAAAATACAAAATTATGTACGGTAAACTCCAAGGTCAACTTCAAACAGAATTAGAGCAAATCGAAAAAGACGGGCTTTACAAGCGCGAAAGAATTATTACCGGTGAGCAAGGCGCTGAAATTGAAGTGCAGGGCGGTAAGAAAGTGCTCAACTTTTGCAGTAATAACTATTTAGGATTATCTTCTCACCCTAAGGTGGTTGAGGCGGCAAAGAAGGCCTTAGATACCCACGGTTTTGGAATGTCTTCCGTGCGATTTATTTGTGGAACCCAGGATATTCATAAAGAGCTAGAACAAAAAATTGCTGACTTTTTAGGAACAGAAGATACCATTTTATACGCCGCTGCTTTTGATGCTAATGGCGGTGTTTTTGAACCTATTTTAACGGCCGAAGACGCCATTATTAGTGATAGTCTAAATCACGCCTCTATAATCGATGGTGTGCGCCTTTGTAAAGCACAACGCTTCCGTTATAAGAATAACGACATGGCAGATTTGGAGGCCCAATTAGTGGAGGCTTCTAAAACTGCGCGCAATAAAATCATCGTAACCGATGGTGTATTTAGCATGGATGGCTATGTGGCGCAGCTCGATAAAATTTGTGATCTAGCAGAAAAATACGATGCCCTAGTGATGGTAGACGAATGTCACGCAACTGGTTTTATTGGTAAAACGGGTCGTGGCACGCACGAGCTTAAAAACGTTTTGGGCCGCATAGACATTATTACTGGAACCCTAGGCAAAGCTTTAGGCGGGGCCATGGGTGGTTTCACTTCCGGTAGAAAGGAAATTATTGACCTCTTACGTCAGCGTTCACGTCCTTACTTATTTTCCAATTCTCTCGCTCCTGCAATTGTAGGTGCTTCCAATGCCGTTTTCGACTTATTAAGCGAAAGCACCGCTTTGCGCGATAAGCTTGACGATAATGTGAAGTACTTTAAAAAAGCAATTAAAGCCGCCGGCTTTGATATTAAAGATGGTGATTCTGCCATTGTGCCTATAATGCTATATGATGCTGCACTCTCGCAAAAATTTGCTGATGCCCTTTTAGAAGAAGGTGTTTATGTAATCGGCTTCTTTTATCCTGTAGTTCCAAAAGAACAAGCCCGTATTCGCGTGCAATTAAGCGCCGCGCACAGCACGGAGCAACTTGATACCGCAGTGGCCGCATTCACAAAGGTGGGAAAAGACTTAGGTGTGATATCTTAGAATATCCTTTAACTAGTAAAGAAAATTAGGCTCCCTTTTTGGGGGCCTAAATTTTTTCTAGCGTGAGCTCCTCATTAAGATAAAGAAGCATTTTCTGAGCTACTTTAAAGCCCGCTTCTTCTATTAACTGTCCGTATTCTTCTAGCTGACTGCGATGCTCTCCTTTTGCTTCACCTGTTTTATAGTCAATAATGTGTGCTTCACCATTTATTAATACCACCCGATCGGGTATTTTGCGATTGGCACCAGGAATCAGAATGCTCCTTTCATTTAACACATCCGCTTGAGCGCTAAAAAGCTTTTCTAATTGTGGGTGATCTAATACTTTTAAGACCAGTGTTTTTATTTCCGCCAACTCCTCTTTGCTAAACCAGCCTTTACTATAGGCGTCTTTAAGAGCAAAGTCTAAGTCGCTACTCTTCTTAATTTGCGAAAGTAATTGGTGTACTTGACTTCCTCTTAGGCGAGCCGCTTTCATACTTTGTTCCCAGTCTTTAGGTGCAGAGCTCAAAACGGCAATTACCTCTTGCCAAGGTCTTATTTCAAAACTGTCTGGACTTTTAAGGTTTTCAGAGCTTGCCCCCTTATCTTTTATTAGAAGCTTTTCCCCAAAACTATAGAAGTCCTCCTGCTCTGCTTGTAGCTGCTGATATAAAATGCTTTGCCAAAAACTACCATCTTTACTATCCATCTGCTCCTTGGCCGAAAAAATATAAAGCTCTTTTTCAGCGCGTGTATAGGCTACATAATAGCGATTTATGGTGTCAAGTAGCATCAATTTATCTTCATCCTCTAAATCACCTAGGTATTGGTCTAAGTAAATTTCCCCATCCTTATCGGGAGATAGGAGGCTTAAGAGAGAAACGGGCAAGTTTTTAAAGATGTCCTTTTTAGGCAGCTCCAGCCAAAGCTTATCGCGAAAGGCTTTGTTTATTAGTCTACCGTCGCTAAAAGCAGCTATCACCACGGGAAACTCTAGTCCTTTTGATTTATGAATGGACATAATTTGGATGGCATCTAATTCCTCGGGCATTTGCACACTTTCACTTTGGCCTTTATCGTACCACCAGTTAATGAAAGACTCTGCTAGGGGGCTTTCACGCCGTATAAAATCATCTACCTGATCAATTAGTAACTGTAAATACGGGTCATTTTCAAGTTTTAAAGAGAGTTGATGTATAAGGCGATATACCTTTTGCAAGAGGTCTAAGCCATCCCAGTTTTGAAAATGAAAGCCTGGGATTTGTTCCTCTAAAAAGGCGGTTTCCTGCCTCGTATCCTGCCGTCCGTGGATGTTAAAATACTCATGTCGGTCAGTGTTATTGCCAAATATATCATAACTCAATAAAAGCCAGTCTTTTCGAATGGAGTAGTCTAGTGGTCTTTCCAGCATATTTAGGAAAGAAACTAGGCCTTTTACCTCTAGCGAAGCCCCTATATTAAGACTGTCCACACTAAGCAATTTAAGATATTGTTTAGAGGGTAGGCCCAGGCTGTCTTCGTTTTGCAGCAGATACCGAGCAATAGCGCGGCCTTTAGCGTTGGCGCTAACTAAAATGCAAATATCACTCTGACTAAAGCCGCGTGCTAAACTGTCCTTAATGGTTAATGCAATATGTTCATATTGAGATTGTTGATATTCTTCTTTATCAAGAAAGCGAACTTCTATATAACCACCATCTTCTGCTTGGGGCTTTTGGCTGCTTTCGCTGTATATCCGCCGAAATTTTTCATCACTAAACCGATCCGCTATCGACTGAAAGAGTTGATTATTAAAATTAACTATGTTTTTGTGCGAGCGGAAATTCGAGCCGAGGTTTACGGTTTCACGAGGGTAAAGCTCCTGATCTCCTAGCCGGTTAGAGCCTTCTACATTATTATAGAGATCGATGAATAGCTGAACCTCACCATTTCGAAAGCGGTAGATACTTTGTTTGGCGTCTCCTACAATCATGGCACTGCTGCCTCCACTGGCAAGTGAATTGTTTATTAAGGGAACTAAATTTAACCACTGTAAAGTTGAGGTATCCTGAAACTCATCAATAAAGAAGTGTTGAAAGCGATCACCTAGCTTTTCATATAAAAATGGTGCAGGCTGGCTACGCAGGTTCTCGCTTATTATTTTGTTAAACTCACCAATCGGAATGCGATTGCTCTCCTCTTTAACTAGTTCTAATTGCAAGGCGATTTCTTTTAGAACCGCCAAGCCATAAAGGCTTTTTAAGGACGATTTAATGTAGAGATATTCCTCATAATGATCGGCGAGGTGCTGGTGTATTTTAAGTAGAAAGACTTTGAAATCTTCTTGATGTAGGTCCATCAAAGACTTTATTTCTGCACTAGCGCCTTTTTTGTATAAATCGGCCCCAGGCTCTAAAAGAGATTTTAAACTAGTAGGGGTGTAAAAGCCTAGGCTCTTGGTCATTTTAAGAGTGCGATTCCATAAGGTGCCGCGACTAAAGCAGTCTGCGTTAAGGCCTCTTTCTTCCCCCCAGTTTATCGCATCTTGCGCAAGCTTTTTTTGCCCCTGTTCAATTTCTTGGAGCCTCTTACTAAGTTCTTTTTCAATCTTTAAAAAGTCTGCCGTTTCTAGTTCTTCTAATTGCTGGAGATAGGGCTGTGCTTTTTCTTTGAAGAGTTGCGCTGCCGTCTCTAAAAGGATCTTGCGGTAATTAGTGGATTTATCGTCGTTGAGCTGTCCTTCTACAAAGCGTAATAATACTTTCGTGTGATCCGAACCTGCTTGTAATTCACTGAGCATTCGGTCAATTGCCTCCTCTAAAATTAATCGATCTTCTAGCTCCACTTGATAATTGCTGCTTAAGTTTAAATCGCGGCTAAAAGAGCGGATTAAACGATTGGTGAAGCTATCAATGGTAGAAACGGAAAAGGCCGAATAATTATGTAAAATTCGCTTAAGGCTGTTCTGAGCGCGATAGCTTAATTTTTCTGGTTTTACGTTTAAGTCTGTGGCCAAGGCTCTGCAATACTCAAGATCAGCAGAACTTAAATTGGGATACTTACTAATTAATAAAAGCTGCTTTAAAAGCCTTTGCTTCATTTCGTGAGCGGCCTTTTTTGTAAAGGTTATCGCTAAAATATGCATGAAACTGCTCGCCTCATCTTGCGCCAAGCAGAGCTTTAAATATTGCCTAACAAGGCTATAGGTTTTTCCGGCCCCAGCAGAGGCATTGTAAACGGTAAAAGGTGCGGGCATAAAAGAATTTGCCTCTAAGTTAAGCAAGGAATTAGATTGGGCAAGCAGGCTGCGGCAATCCTTGTAATTTGTAATTTAAGCCCATGAAAAAGTCGTATCAGAATAAAGTTGTGTGGCTTACAGGAGCATCCGAAGGAATAGGATTAGCACTTGCAGAAGTTTTTGCGAAAGAAGGCGCTCGGTTAATTCTATCGGCTCGTAGCGTGGAAAAACTGAAAGATGCTTGTAACTTATGCCTGGCGTGGGGCGCAAATTCTGCAGATTACCTTGCTTTTGACTTAGCGGATAACAGGGCTGTGGATACTGCTTGTTTGCAGGCTATGGAGATGCATAATACCATTGATGTTTTAGTTCTAAATGCTGGTATTTCGCAGCGGTCTTTTGTAGCTGAAACATCGATGGGTACTTTCGAAAAGTTAATGAAAATCAACTACTTGTCTAATGTTCGTATTACCACCAACTTGTTAAAACCACTATTAGCGAGCGGTGGTCAAATTGCCGTAGTTTCTAGTCTGGTAGGAAAGTTTGGTAGCCCTTATCGATCGGGTTATGCTGCTTCAAAACATGCTTTGCACGGATTTTACGACAGCTTAAGAGCAGAGCATCAGGATAAATTAAGACTCAGTCTCATTTGCCCAGGTTTTATAAAAACAAATTTATCCTTACATGCCCTCAAGGGAGATGGCCAAGCATTAAATGAAATGGATGAGGCTCAGGCGAAAGGAATGCCAGCGGAAATTTTTGCTAAGAAGGCAATTAGAGGTATAAAAGAAGGTCGGGCAGAGTTGTATATAGGAGGTAAAGAACGCTATGCCGTATACTTGAAACGTTTTATGCCTGGGCTATTCCGAAAAATTATTAGCCGTGCGAAAGTGCGCTGATAGCTTTTGCCTAAGAGACTTAATTAGAAATTAAGCTATAAATTCTTAATTGAACCTTCTTCTGCTTAGCTTTGTTTCCATCATATAAGTTTAAACACAAACACAATAAAATTTAAGACAATGGCATTTGAATTACCAAATTTACCCTATTCTCACGATGCATTAGAACCGCATATTGACGCTAAAACCATGGAAATTCACCACGGTAAGCATCACGCAGGTTACACATCAAAATTAAACGCAGCCATAGAAAATACAGATTTAGCTTCAAAGTCTATCGAAGATATTCTAGCCAATGTGTCATCGGCTGGCGCAGGAGTTCGAAATAACGGCGGTGGTTTCTACAATCACAGTCTTTTCTGGTCTATCATGTCCCCAAATGGTGGCGGCAACCCAAGCGGGGAGTTAGCAGAAGCAATAAACTCAGCTTTCGGTTCTTTCGAATCCTTTAAAGATGCTTTCTCTACGGCAGCGGCTACTCAGTTCGGTTCAGGTTGGGCTTGGCTCTCAGTAAAAAAAGGTGGCGCTGTGGCAGTAACAAGTACAGCTAATCAAGACAATCCATTAATGGATACTGTGGACCAAGAAGGTACACCAATTCTAGGTTTGGACGTGTGGGAGCATGCCTATTACCTAAATTACCAAAACCGTCGCCCAGATTATATCGAAGCTTTTTTCAATGTAATTAACTGGGAAGAGGTAGCGCGTAGATATGCTGCTGCGAAATAATTTTTAACTTTAATTATTTAAAGAAACCCGCCAAATTGGTGGGTTTTTTTATGCCTTTGAGGTTAGAATGAAAGCATGGATTATCTTCGCATTATGGAGTTACCGCCAAACAAAAAAATATACTTTGCTTCCGATCAGCATTTTGGAGCACCAAATTACCAGGCCAGTCTTAAGCGAGAAAAGCATTTTGTAAAATGGTTAGATGAAGTTAGTGTTGATGCCGCCGAGATATTTATAGTAGGCGATCTTTTTGACTTTTGGTTTGAGTATAAAAAAGCGGTTCCTCGTGGTTTTGTAAGGGTTTTAGGAAAGCTAGCAGAGTTGAGTGATGCGGGTATTAAAATTCAGATTTTTACGGGAAACCACGATATGTGGATATTTGACTATTTACCGCAAGAAATTGGAGCACACTTATACCGCGAGCCGATAGAGCGAGAGTGGAATGGTAAGAGTTTTTATATTGGACATGGCGATGGCCTAGGCCCAGGTGATTACGGTTATAAATTTATCAAACGAATTTTTGCAAACCCTTTTTTACAGTGGTCTTTCGCGCGCTTACATCCTAATTTTGGCATTGGTCTAGCCGATTTTTTATCGAAAAGAAGTCGCGCTAAAACTGGTCATAAAGACGCAGTTTTTTTAGGTGAAGAGGAAGAGTGGTTGGTAATTTACTGCAAAGAAATTTTGGAGAAGGAGCATAAAGACTTTTTTGTTTTTGGTCACCGACACTTGCCTTTAGATATTAAACTTAAACCGCATAACTCGCGCTACATTAATCTAGGCGATTGGATAAGATATAATACTTATGCGGTATTTGACGGCCAAGAACTTAGCTTAGAAGAATATCCGATTAAAACTGGGTCATAAATTTACATTTTAAGCTGAAGCCCTAGGACAAAACAGCGAGGCTGAAGTGGCCCGTATATATAACTCGCATCTCGATTGGCACCACGATCAAAATCGTTCTGATAAGCATTGAAAATATTCTGAACTCCGCCACTTAATTCCAACAGCCAGTCCTCACTTTCTATTAACTGATAATCTGCAATTAGTCCAAAGTCAAAAAAGTCTGGACTGCGTTTAATTTGGGTGCGTTCTGTGTCGGGGTCAATTACATGGGGCACTAACATCGGCCCGCTGTAATTAAGGTTTGCTTTTAAACTAAGTTTCGGCAGAACTTGATAGCTTAGGTTAAAAAAGCCATAGACTTCTGGACTACGTAAGAGATCTTTGCTGCTTACTTTGTCATTTGGATCTAAGGGATTTTCCCAAATTAGTTCTGCCTCGTTGTAGCGATTTCTTTGAAGGGTTAAACCACTGCGTAGTTCGAGCGCATCTGCGAAAGCGAAATTATATTCTAGGTTAAAACCATAAACTTTTGCACCGCTACCATTGCGCTTGGTGAGAGTCGCTGTTCCATTACTAAGTTCTCTTTGTGCGCTTAAAATGAAAGGATTGTCTAAACCAGTGTAAAAGCCTTCAACAGTAAGTTGCTGTTCATTGCTCTTGCCTAATTTTTGAAAACTGTAGGAGGCGCTGAAACTATTGCTAAACTCTGTTTTAAGCTCAGGGTCGAGAGTAATAAATAGTGCGGCTCCACCTACTGTTTCAATATGTAGATCTTCATTAAATGCTTGCGGTGCCCTAAAACCTCGGGCGTAGCTAAAGCGAAAGGAGCTTTCTTTAGTGGGAGCGTATTTAAAACTTAGGCGCGGCGAAGGAATATTAAAGTTACGGTTAGCACTGTAGTCGTCTTCTTGAAATATATACTGAGAGCGCAACTGAAGATGATCATAGCGCAAACCCGCCAACATTTCCAGGTCGCTGCTTAGGTCCCATTGTGTCTGCACAAAAGAGCCTAGGGAATTAAGGCTCTGATTAATGCTTCGGCCATAACCAGGCATCAAGTCAAGAATGCGATTGTGTTGTTGCTCGGCTCCAAGGCTTAGGCGCAAACGTGGACTAAGAATGTAGCTATACTGAAAGCCGTTCACGAAATTATAGTCTTCCGAATTTCCATAGGCATTTATTGCCAGTAGATCGCCCGTAGTTAGAGAGTCGCCTTCGCTTAATACCCGTCCACCAGCACCATAATAGCTGTCTCGCATTACTTGTTGGTAGGCAGAATAGACTGAGCCCACTTGCTTTAAATCTTGGGAAGTCCATTCGTAAGAAAGTCCGCTGCTAATTACTTGATGCTGTAAAGCTTCGGCGACACGACTCTGATGCGGAGCAAGTGAAAAGTCGCTGCCGCCACGTCGATCTTCGCTCATCCAGAATAGATTGAAACGAAGTTTTTTACGACTAGCAGGTTTCCAGTAAGCATCCAAGCCCGCGGTAGCATTGTTAAGCTCAGGTAGTTCAGAAAAGCCATCTTCGTTGGCATCAAAGAATTCGCGCTTCCGCCGAAAGGCAAAGAGGTAAGCACCGCTGTTGTAATCTTCATTTACAATAGAGGCAGCCATTTGCTGATTTTGCTCGAGAGCAGATCCGTCAATTAACTTTAATTTTCCAGCTAAGTTGAGGCTATTGCTTTTCGCCTCCTTAGTTATAATATTAACCGTGCCTCCTATCGCCGAGCCACCGTAAAGCGCGGAGCCACCGCCTTTAATAACCTCTACTCTTTCTATCATTGAGGGCGGAAACATTTCTAATCCATATACCCCCATTAGGGATGAAAATACGGCCCTTGAGTTTACCAAAACTTGGGAGTACGCTCCAGATAAACCATTGATCCTTAATTGTGTGAAGCCGCAACTTTGACAATTATTTTCAACTCTAAGTCCGGGGCTAAAACTTAGGCCTTCGGCAAGGCTTAAGGCTTGTACATCTTGTAAAAGACGGTTGTCGATCCGGTTTACAATTATCGGGGCTTTATGAGCTTGCAACTCGCCACGACTTGCACTCACCACGATTTCTTCGAGGCCTAAACGGTCTTCCGAAAGAATGATGGTATTGTTCTTTTGTATATCGGCCAGCTTCCAATTTTGGCTATGGTAGCCTAGGTGTTGAATGCGGATTACACTACTGTCTTGGAGCCTTTCGTATTCTAAATAAAAGGCCCCGTTTTTATCGCTTACACAGCCTTGCTTGCTGGCTTCATGAAAAATTTGAACACCGATTAAAGCTTCCCCGTTTTTGTCCTTTACCCATCCTTTTAGGTGTGAATGTTCTTGTGCCCAACTACTTAAGCTGAAGAATAGTAAAAGACCGAGCGCTTTATGCATGTCGAAATAAAAATTTAGGCAAATCTAAAAATGATTTTAGTAATTTCGCAAATAAATTTAGAGTAAAGTAATATTGAAGACAAAACTCTCTTTAACCGAGGAAAACTATTTGAAGGCGATCTACTTTATTGGCGGTAGTTCTAACCAGCTAGTAAACACTAATGCTATTGCCGAGCGATTACAGACAAAAGCTGCCACGGTAACAGATATGCTGCGCAAGCTTAAACAGAAGGATTTGATAGAATATCAACCTTATAAGGGAACACGCTTGCAGTCTTTAGGCCGTAATTTGGCCGTACGCATCTTGCGAAAGCACCGCTTATGGGAAACTTTTTTGGTAGAGAAATTAGCTTTTGGCTGGGAAGAGGTGCATGAAATAGCTGAGCAATTAGAGCATATTCAATCGGATGAATTAACCGATAGGTTGTCGCTTTTTCTTGGGGAGCCAGAGTTTGACCCTCACGGAGATCCTATTCCTAACAAAGACGGAGTTTTTCCCCGTCGCGATAATTTTACGCTTGATCGTGCACCGCTAAGGGCTCCTTTAATCATACAAGGGGTGAAAGACTCATCGACCGAGTTTTTAAATTATATCGCGAAACTTGGTGTTCAATTAGGCGACCAGATCAGGGTAAAAAGTGTAGAGGACTTTGATCGCAGTTTGTTAGTGGAGCATAAGGAAAAAGAGTATCGACTAAGCGCTTTAGCAGCGGCAAATTTATACATCAAAGAATTATGAAGCATTGGAATTTAGTTTTGCTAGCGCTGGCCTTGGTTAGCTGCACTTCGGTAGATACGCAGCAAGCGACCAATCGGGTGGTTTGCACAACAGGAATAATTGCGGATGCCGCTAGCGAATTATTAAAAGGCCAAGATACTATTAGTGTAGAAGCACTTATGGGGCCTGGGGTTGATCCACACCTCTACAAGGCAAGTCAGGGGGATATTGATAAATTGATGCAAGCTGACTTGATTATTTACAATGGTTTGCACTTAGAGGGTAAAATGGCCGAACTCTTCGCGAAGATGAAGGCTAAAAATAAATTAGCCGCTGCGGAGGCCATTCCCAAGGAAAAATTGATAAACAATAGTGATTTTGAAGGCGCTTTTGATCCGCATGTTTGGTTTGATTTGGAGCTATGGTCTATAGCGGTACAAGCGATGGCAGAAAAACTCAAAGATCAATATCCTAGTCTGCAGAATAAAATTGAGTCGAATACCATAAGGTATCTGCAAGATATCAAAACTCTGCACAACGATTTGGGTAAACAGATTGGTAAAATACCTGAACAACAGAGAGTTTTGATAACTGCACACGATGCTTTTAAGTATTTTGGCTTACAATATGGCTTAGAAGTTAAGGGGCTACAGGGTATTTCTACGAGTTCCGAATATGGGATTAGGGATGTAAGTGACTTAGCTCAATTTGTGTATCAACAAGAGATTAAAGCCATATTTGTGGAAAGCTCTATTCCTAAAAGGGCTATCAATGCTGTGCAAGATGCCGTGCAAAAATTAGGCGGTGAGGTAAATTTGGGAGGCGAACTCTATTCAGATGCCTTGGGCGCTGCCGATGGGCCCGCGGGTACTTATCTGGGAATGGTGCGCACTAATACAAAGACCATAGTAAGCGCGCTTAAATAATTAACTATGGAAAATGAAACGGCTTTAGAGGTTCACAACCTAACCGCTAGTTATCAGCGCAAGCCCGTGCTTTGGGAAATAGACTTCAAGGTGCCGAGCGGTCACTTAATCGGCATTTTAGGCCCGAACGGAAGTGGTAAAACCACCCTCTTACGAAACATTATGAATTTAATGGAGGCGGATAGCGGCTATGTAAAAATTTTTGGAAAAGATTTAGAGGAGGTTCGTAGTCGTTTAAGCTACGTTCCGCAAAGGGAAAGTGTAGACTGGAACTTTCCTGCTAGTGTGCGGGAGGTGGTGGAAATGGGGCGCTACCGTCCTAGTAACTTATTGCGCAGGCTAAAAAGTAGCGATAAGCAAAAGGTAAAAGCGGCGCTAGAAAAAGTAGGAATGCTCGCTTATGCAGATCGGCAGATTAGTGAGCTTTCGGGCGGTCAGCAGCAAAGGGTTTTTATTGCCCGTTCTTTGGCGCAGGAGGCAGATATTTACTTAATGGACGAGCCTTTTGTTGGCGTAGATGCCGCCACGGAAGAGGCTATTCTTACGCTCTTATCGGACTTGCGCGATGAAGGGAAAACGGTCTTAATAGTTCATCACGATTTACAGAGTGCTTATCAATATTTTGACTGGATGATTTTACTGAATACACGCTTGGTGGCTGTAGGGCCTAAAGAAGAGGTATTTAACAGTGCGCGTCTTAAGGAAGCTTATGGCGGAAAGTTAAATTTACTTTCTAAGCTTGGGGAAATTGTAGCACGCGAACAATTCCCGCTGCGGGAGCCAGATTTTAAGGAGAAAGAAGGTTCGGGCGATGCATGATATCCTAAGTTTTTTCAGCTTTACCGACCCTACGGTTCGCATTGTTAGCTTAGGAACGGTCTTTTTGGCCATGAGTGCCTCGGTAGTGGGAACTTTTGCCTTTTTACGCAAGCGCGCTTTAGTGGGAGATGCTATAGCGCATGCCATTTTACCGGGCATTGCCATAGCTTTTATGTTAAGCGGCACCAAAAGCCCCTTAGTTTTAATGTTGGGAGCCTTGGTGAGCGGCTGGCTGGCTACTTGGGCAATGGAGTATATTACAGAGAAAACAAAACTAAGTAACGACACTGCGGTAGCACTGGTCTTAAGTGTTTTCTTCGGGATTGGGATTATGCTTCTTACTCATATTCAGCACAGTGGGTCAGGAAACCAATCTGGCCTAGACCAATACCTGTTTGGAAAAGCAGCGGGCATGACGGCACAAGATCTTTGGACCTACTCTGCGGTGGCTATTCTCTTATTAGTGGTAGTGCTAAGTCTTTGTAAAGAGCTTAAGGTTTATACCTTTAATCCCGATTTTGCAGCAGCATCAGGGCTGCCGGTGAAAAGTATTCGGAGAATTTTAAACTTAGTGACGGTTTTAGCTATTGCCATTGGCATTCAGTCGGTAGGGGTAGTTTTAATGGCGGCTCTGCTAATTACACCAGCGGCTGCAGCAAGGGCCTGGACAAGCTCATTAAAGCTGATGCTTTTCTTAGCGGCCTTGGTAGGCGGGGTTTCTGGTCTAAGCGGATCTTTAATTAGTTATTTATCGCCAGCTATGCCTACTGGCCCCTGGATAGTGATGACTCTTTCTATAATAACCTTGCTCTCTTTGTTTTTTGCACCGAAAAGTGGGGCGCTTAGTCGTTTATTGAAACAGCGCAAGCACAGTCAAAAAATTGTCGATGAAAACCTGCTTAAAGTTTTTTATAAGCTCTCTATTGAAAAAGAAGGAGAAAATAGGAAGCTTCTCCAAAGTGAATTGCTAGAAGAGAGGGCGATAAATCAAGCTGATTTTAGCGCGGCCATTAAGCGACTTAAGCGAAAGAACTGGCTATTAGCCGAAGGAGAGAAGCTAGAACTAAGTAGCATTGGTTTGTCGGAAGCAAAGCGTGTTGTTCGTCTGCACCGATTGTGGGAAATGTACTTAAGTCAAAGGCTAAATTTGAAGGAAGATCATATTCACCCGAATGCGGAAAGCATGGAACACATTATCAGTCCAGAACTAGAAGCACTTTTGGTAAAGGAGCTTGATTTTCCGCAGCAAGATCCACATAATAGTCCAATTCCTTATTCAAGCTAAGATGGCAGCGTTTTTCATCATATTAACCGGAGCCTTAGTAGCCATGACCTGTGCCTTACTGGGCAGCTTTTTACTGCTGCGCAAAATGGCCATGCTAGGCGATGCTATTTCCCATGCGGTTTTGCCGGGTATTGTTTTGGCTTTCATGGTTTCGGGGAGTCGCGATAATATTATTATACTGGTTGGGGCAAGCTTGGCCGGCCTCCTTGTAACTCTTCTTATCGAACTTTTACATAAAAAGGTGCACTTGCAAGAAGACGCATCTATAGGAATAAGCTTTACTTGGCTTTTTGCTATTGGCGTTATACTTATAAGCGGCTACACCGAACAGGTGGACTTAGACCAAGACTGTGTTTTGTACGGAGAAATAGCCTATATACCCTTTGATTTGGTTTATTTCTCAAAGGGCGGACTTTACTTTCCTCGTGCCACTATTATTTCGGCCGTACTTTTTCTGCTTAGCTTACTCTTTGTCGTGTTTGCTTTTAAAGGCTTAAAAATCACTTCCTTTAATAGTGATTATGCCAAATCATTAGGCATCTCCACTCTAGCTTGGCATTTGGTTTTTATGAGCATGGTTTCTATTACTACGGTTTTGTCTTTTGAAATTGTGGGAGCCATCCTAATTGTGGCGCTCTTGGTGGTACCACCGGCCACGGCTTATTTGCTCACGAAACGCTTAAAAAAGATGCTTTTGTTGTCGGTATTATTTGCCTTTTTTTCAGCTATGGGTGGCTATTACTTAGCCCTTGTGCTCAATGCAAGTATCGCCGGGGCAATGGTTACGGTGGCGGGTATTTTCTTTTTACTTGCTCTTGTTTTTACGCGTATTCAGCGCCGCCTACTCAAGGTAGATGCGTTCCCGAGGAAATAAGTGACTAATAATAAGTACTTTAGTGCTGTAAACTAGTGCCACATAAAAAAGCGTATTTTTCTAATAAGCTTTGAAAAATATTAGAAGACAAGGTGCATATTTGCAAGAACAAAACGGTTTTAAGCAAGCTCTAAACGATTATTAATTATGCCGACCTCAAAAAGTAGTACTCCCAAGCGCCGGGTTATAGTTGATTATAAAAACATTACTCAAGATATTCTTGCTCTATTCGCCGATCGTTACCCTTATGGTTATGATGATGAGGATATTGTTAAATTTCAGAATGCACAGGGTGCGATGGTTAAAGCCGTGCCTTTTGAGACTCAAGAGACTAAATACCTAGTAAAGATTAGCGTGGAGATGGATCGTAAAATCGAAGCCTTTATGGAGGAGGAAGAGGATGATGATTTGGACCTAGGGGATGATGAGGTGGCGAGCGATACACCGGATGCTGACCTAGACGATTAAATACTAAATTAAGCAATCAAGGTGGTTGGCTATTAGCGAGAGGCGATATTATGCGAAAAACTAAAAAAGACTTTTTCTTTGTAGGCTTGCAATTGCTTCTTTTTGTCTTATTTGTTTTGCCAGTTCAGCTGGAGCAAAGCTTACCGCAACTGCCACAGTGGCCTGCTCAGCTAGTCTTAATTATTGGTTTAATAGAGGTGTTTTGGGCTTTTATGCAATTGCGTAACTTCATTAGTGTTTGGCCCACGCCGACTGATAATTCTGAATTAGTAACCTGGGGCATTTTTTCTATTGTACGCCACCCAATTTACAGCGGTATAATTCTAATAACAGGTGGCTACGCTTTCTATAGCGCCGATTTATACAAATTACTAATCTGTATGGCTCTGTTTTTACTCTTTTACTTTAAAAGTGCCTACGAAGAAAAGCGACTGAGTGAAAGGTTTAAAATTTACCCGCGCTATAAAAAAAGAGTGGGGCGATTTTTCCCAAAGCCGCCATCATTTCGGACTAAGCCAAAGTAAGGGATTTACCGCATTTTGATCGCTCCAAATTTCAAAATGAAGCTTGGTTTCAGAATTAATGGGGTTGGTATAGGATTTTCCTAAGGCTTGCATTTTAGTAACCTTTTCACCTTTGCTGACCGTAATGTCAGTAATATTTTGATAGACACTAAAGTAGTTGCCATGGGTAATTATTAAAGCTAATTGCCCTGTGGGCATGCGAAACATATTTAATACTTCACCATCAAAGACGGCTCTAATAACTGCTTCTTTTTCTGTAGCAATGTCCACCCCACGGTTGTCAATAATTACGCTTTTTACCACGGGATGCCTCTGCGGACCAAAATTACCTACTACCAAACCACGTTCAACCGGCCACGGCAGGCGCTTACGGTTTGCTTCAAAATTGGCAGAAATAAGCCGCGTTTCTGGGGTTAACTCATAGGTAGGGCTTGCTTCTGCTACTTTGATGTTGGCAGCTTTTAAAGATTTTTCCTTAGCGGTGATAAGCTCTTTAATGCGATTATTGCTCGTATTACTGCTAAAGTCTTTACCGCGCACTAAGCCAATTTCAATTGCCCTATCCTCTAACTGCTTGCGTGCAGCTTTAGCCTTAGCTTTCGCAATTTCAGCGGCAATAATTCGACTAATTTCTTTTTCTACTTTTTGCGCTTCTGCTTGTTTTTCTTTTAAGGATTTCTTCAGGTTATCCTCCATTTCTTTAAAGGCAACAATAGCATCCTCCTGACTTAACCGCTCGTCGCTTAGTTTTTGCTTCTCTTGGTTTAACTGGGTGCGCACGGCGTTTTTACGAATTTTTTGCACGCGTAATTTTTCCATCTCACGGGCAAGCTCCTTTTCTTTTTCTTCAATTTCTTTTACCTGCCTTTCGCGGTAAGCACTGTATTGCTTGAGGTATTCAATTCGTCGCAATGCTTGGTTAAAATCTTGTGAGGAAAGAATAAACATTAGGCGGCTAATATTTTTCCGACTTTTATAGGCCTGTTGAATCATTTTAGCATACGAAGCCTTCAGTGTTTCAATTCGTACTCGCAAAGTGTCGTTACGCTCTTGAATTTTTTCCGACTCTTCTTCCAAAAGCTCTATCTCACGGTCTAAAGTGCGAATAAGCCGTTCCCGCAAGCGAAGTTTTTGTTCTACGGTCTCGATGGTTCCTACCGAGTTCTCGCGGTCCTTTTGGGTTTCTTTAAGGATACGATTAGCCAACTCAATTTCATCCAAAAGTTTAATCTTTTGTGATTCTAATTTTTGGCGTTCACTTTCTTGCGCTTGCAAGTTTAGGCCCAAAGCGAGGTAGAAAAAGAGCAGTAGTATTTTAAGGCGCCAAGTCATACTTAGAAGGAATGCTATAAGGAGTACTAAGTTTTTCGTGCTTCTCTACACTTTTAATATCTAATATCACTTGTGTTTTATCACCGTCTAAAAACTCAATATCTACTTGGCTAGGAAATTGAAAGTCACCAAATTTCTGGTAATCGAGGTATTTAACACGAAATACTTTACCGTCGGTTGGTTGTTTAATTTCTAGGTAGTTAGGGCGAAAAAGGCGAGCGTTAATTTCTTGATTTACAAATTCAGTTTGCGCTTCTATGCTTTGAACCTTTCCGCTTGGGTCGTAATTGTGAATGAGGTAGGACTGCGCAATGAAGCTTTGGAAGCGCATTCCTTCCATTTGCCAGTAATTTGCTCCAAGGGCGGCCATTAGAGGAGCAAATTGAAATTCGATACCTAGTTTTTTAGCCATCGTTGCTGGGCTGCCTTCTGCATAGTCTCTATTTAGGCGGTTGTAGTAAGAGAAGCCTTTGGGGCTAAGAATGCCGCGGGCTACCTTCAGGCCAATAAAAGGATCAGCAATGTCTACCCATATAAGGCTATCTTTTATAATGCGAATTTCATAACGAAAGGATTGGTTAAAAGCGGCACTGCGAACCTTGCCTTTTCCTTTAATGCTAAGCTTCTCAAACTGAAAGGACTCCTCTTGTATTTTGTCTTCTAGCTTGGCTAATTTTAAATAGCGAGGAGCGCCTTCCGGTAGATTGCGTTTTAAACCGCAGCTTCCCATTAAAAGAAGCAGGGCGATAAGGGAGCTTATTATTCTCATTGTAGAGCGTCTATTTTTTGCTGCAGACTAAGATTTTTTGGATCTTTCTCAAGGGCCAGCTGGTACTGCTTTAAGGCTTCTTGCGAACGATTGTTAGCGGCTAATATATCGGCATAATGCTCCAGTACTTCCGCATCTTTAGTTGCGCTTAGGGCGAGTGCTGCTTCTATTTTTTCTAAAGCTAAAGGGTACTGCTTTTGTTTAAAAAGCACCCAGGCCCAGGTGTCTAAAAAAACAGCATTATTAGGTTTCAGCTCGTTACTTTTTTGTGTAAGCTCTAAGGCTTTTTCTAGTTTTTCGCCACGTTGGGCCAAATAATAAGCGTAATTATTTAAAGCCGTGGCATTTTTCGGATCTAGGCTTAGGGCTTTATCGAAATAAGTATCACTTTGTTTATGTTCTTTTTCCAGATGATAGGCGGCGGCCAATTGTAGGTAAAATTCTAATTTTAAATTCGGATTTTGTACCACGTAAATTAAACCGCTTTCTAAATAGGAAAGAGCCTCACTGCTATTGTCTGCTTCATTAAAGGCAATACCAGCCAGTAAGTAAGGAAAAGCCTGATTGGGGTAAAAATCTATCGCAGCCGGCGCATCTTGGCGCAAGCTGTCAAAAAGCCTATTCTGAATTTCAATGAGTAAAATTTGCTCCCAAAGTTGATACTTCTGCTCTAAGGCTAAGGCTTTTTTGTAAAAACCAATTGCCTCGGTATCACGGCCGTCTCTGCTTAAATAATCGCCGTACAGGGCAAAAATTCGGGGATCTTTTACGCCACTATCTACGATGTCGTTTAGCATTAGGTAGGCTTCGCTGGCCAGGCTGCTATCTTTTAAAGAAGCATCAAAAAGGCTAACTAAAACACCTATTTTTCGGTCCATGTTTAAGCGGGGGCTTTGTACCGCCTTTCGTAAATGATATAAAGAAGCTTCCTTATCATTAACTTGTCGGTAGTAATTCGCCAGATCTAAGTGTGGTCTCGGATCGCTGCTGTCTAGCTCAACCATTTTTTGGTAAATAGCCAAGGCTTCTTGATTGCGGCCATTTATCTGATACAGTTGACCCAAAGCGCCGTAATTATCGAGTTCTTTTGGGTTTCTCTCAATTAATTGTCGAATGGCTGCCGCGGCACCGTCTACGTTATTAGATTGAAGATGAGCTATTTTTTTCAACTCGATTAAAGATTCTAAAGGGCCAAGGGTATTTTCGATGGTATCGATATGAGCGAGGGCGGAGTCGGTTCTACCAGCGTCTACTAAAGATTGAGCGAGTTCGTAGCGATAGTCTAAGTTTTCACGGTTTTGCTGAACTAACTTTTGATAGATACTTAGTTGCTTTTCTCTAAGCTGTGCTTGTTTGTAGATAGCTGCACAAAGAAGCATATACCAAGTATTATTAGGATCTAATTCCATGGCTCGCTCTGCGTAAAACAGGCCATTGTTTTGATCTTGTCGTTTTATCGCCAATTGGGCTAATTCGTAGCAAACGGCACTATTATCGGAATCTATGCGGTAAAGCTCGCCAAAGAGGGCCTCGGCCTTTTCGTTTTCACCGCGAAGTTTATAGTTTTCCGCTGCAAAGAAATTTTCATTAAAAAGCCTAAGCCTCTCTCCCCGGAGCTTATTCTGGGCAGAAAGGCTTACGCTAGATGAAATTAAGATAAAGAGGAATAAAGTCTTATTCCAATACGCTGTAATCGCCAATAGATATTTCTGTGAATTTGCCATTAAATTTGGCTTTATTTCCAATCATTGAGTTTTTAAGGGTGGCATTACTAATCTCGCTATCTTCTTGGATTAAAACATCCTCTAAATGCGAATCAGTAACAAGGCTATTGGCGCCAACGCTAACACGCGGGCCAACGGTGGAGTTAATAATTTTAGCACCGGCCGCAATATAGCAGGGCTCAATTATTTTACTATTCTCTATCGTGGCCTCATCACTTACAAGTTTCTCATCTTCTTTAATAAAGCCGAGAATTTTCCCATTTGTTTCTAAGGTTACCGCTTTGTTGCCGCAGTCCATCCATTCATTAACAGTACCAGAGGTAAACTTGCTACCCTTGGCCTTCATGTTTTCCAAAGCATTGGTTAGCTGATATTCACCTTTGTCTGTAATGTCATTATCTAAAAGATATTGTAATTCATTACGTAAATATTCGCCGTCTTTAAAGTAGTAGATACCAATAATTGCTTCATCAGAAACAAAGGTTTCGGGCTTTTCTACGAAATCTGTAATTATGCCATTATCATCTTTTTTAACCACACCAAAAGCAGCAGGATTTTCCACTCTTTTAGTCCAAATTACGCCGTCGTTTTGCACGTCTAAACTAAAGTCGGCACGGAAAAGCGTATCTGCGAAAGCAACCACCACATTGCCGCTAAGAGCTTCTTTAGCACAAAGAATAGCATGCGCTGTTCCTAAAGGTTTGTCTTGGTAAAAAATACTGCCTTTAGCGCCAAGAGAAGCAGCGATATTCTTTAGGTTTTCCTCTACTTCTGCACCGAAATCACCAATAATAAAGGCAATTTCGTCTACTTTTTGTCCAGCTACTTTTACAATATCCTCTACCAAACGTTGCACAATTGGCTTGCCGGCAATAGGGATTAAGGGCTTAGGAACAGTTAAAGTATGAGGTCTTAAACGGCTGCCGCGGCCAGCCATCGGTACGATTATTTTCATGGTGCGAATTTTTGTTTGAATGTATTAAACAATGTTAGTTACAAAAATGCAGTTTGCCTAAAAATCAGACTACTTTATTGTTAAAAATTAAAGCTATTTTTTTCCAGTACTGCCGAAGCCTCCAGTCCCTCTTTCGGTTTCTTCTAGGCTTTCGCTTAAGTCCCATTCTATTTGGCTGTACTGGGCGATAACCAATTGAGCAATGCGCTCTCCGGGAGCGATACTAACAGTTTCATTACTAAGGTTTACGAGAATCACTCCAATTTCTCCGCGGTAATCGGAGTCGATAGTGCCAGGCGCGTTGAGCACACTAAGCCCCTGTTTAAAGGCTAGGCCACTGCGGGGGCGAACTTGTGCTTCATAACCAGGCTCGAGGGCAATAAAAAGTCCAGTTTTCACCAAAACCCTTTCGAGGGGTTTTAGGCTAATCTCTTCATTTAATACGGCCTGCAAATCTAGGCCAGCGGACCCTTTGGTTTGGTAGGCCGGTAAGGCAAAGCCCGATTTATTAATAACTTTAACGGTGGTCATTTTTTACGCAAATTTAAGAGTGCACGCCCATCTAGCCACAGCATAAAGGCTAGATAAAAGCTAAAAATAATAAGTCCTGGTAAAAGCTCCGCTTTAAAAACATAATAGCTTAAATAGGCTCCAATTAAGGCCAAGCCAAGATACATTCCAATGGTTTTTACCGGGTAATTAATGGGGTCGTGCTTTTGGTTGAGATAATAGGAGTAGGCCGTCATAGCAGCATAACTAATTAGGGTGGCATAAGCAGCGCCGGTATAACCGTAATCGGGAACAAGAAGAAGGTTAAAGGCGATAGTAAAGGCCAAGCCAAAGAAGGAAATATAAGCTCCCATGCGGGTTTTGTTTTTAAGCTTATACCAAATGTTGAGGTTGAAATTAATGCCCAAAAGAAGATTGGCGAAGAGAAGAATGGGTACAATATCCCAGCCTTCCCAATATTTTTCATCGATAAAATGACTCCATTTAATAATCTCTGTAAAGCTTACTAGGCCTAAAAAAATTAAGGACTGAACCATAACGAAGTACTTTAATACTCGCGCCATATTGCTTTTTAAATTGCCTTCCCCCGAAAAGAAGAAAGGCTCTGCAGCGAAACGGAATGCTTGTATAAAGAGCATCATAAAAGTGGCGATTTTCATCATTGCGCCAAAAACCCCCATGGCAATATCGTTTTGGCCTTCGGGTAAAAGAAATTTCATAAACTGGTACTGCGCTTTCTCATTACTAATCCCCGCAAGGAAACCAATAACCAAGGGGCTGGTGTAAAGGAGTAACTCTTTTAAGAGCTGGGGTTTTAGCTTGAGGCGAATTTGAAAATAATCGGGTAAGAAGAGTAGAATCATAAAGGCATTGCCTATTAAATTGGCAATAAAAACATAAGCTACCCCCCAATCGGGTTGATATAAGAATGCCAAAGATGTGGGTAATAGGTTTTGCTCGTGCAGATAAGGTAAACCTAAAAAGAAGAGTAAGTTTAATGCGACCATTAAGGCAATTGCTCCCAAGCGGATAAAGAGGAAGCGTATGGGTTTGTTTTCTGCACGA
This sequence comes from Croceimicrobium sp., assembly GCA_965658965.1. Lineage (GTDB taxonomy): Bacteria > Bacteroidota > Bacteroidia > Flavobacteriales > Schleiferiaceae > Croceimicrobium. The sequence goes on along the minus strand of CBFHVV010000007.1, from coordinate 26,760 downwards.
AGCTTCGCAAAAGGCACCGCTGCCAGAGCGTCCATGGCTACAATTAGCAACATCCAAACAATAAAATAGGGCCGATCAGGAAACTGTAAAACCTGGGCAATGGGTTCTAAAAAGGCTAGGCAAAGTGTTATCAGAACAAGGGAGAGAAAAAGCGTAAAGAGAACAGTATGGCTAAAAATATCGCGAGGGGCGTATTTTTTATCATTGTAAAACCGAAAAAAAGCGGTTTCCATTCCGAAGGTTAAAACAACCATCAAAAAGGCAATCATGGAATAAATATCATTCAATACACCGTATTCGGCTTTTTCTATAATGCCAGTGTGCAAAGGCGTTAGTGCGAAATTTAACAAACGCGCCAAGATGGTAGTTAAACCATAAATAACAGTTTGGGAAGCGAGTTTTTTAAGTGTCGACATGGCTGGAGCTAGAAATGTAAAAGTAAATTTTCAAAGACTTAATTCGGCTATGCTACAGCCTATTTCTGAACGGTTGTATTAACAAATCTTGAGAGCTTTTTTTTAATGTTAAAAATCGCATTCGGCTATCGCACGGCTTAGCCTCGCCATTTCTTTATATTTGGCACAAATTAAAGACACCTATGTTAAGAAAGATTGCTCTTTTTATCTGGATTAGCTTCAGCTTAAACGGACAAAATCACAATTGTTTTGAGTTACCAGCATCTAGTTTAGAGGATATAAAAAATGATGTTTTTTACTTAGCCTCAGAAGAGCTAGAGGGACGCCTGCCAGGCACCTCAGGCGATATGTTAGCGCGTCAGCATATTTTAAAAGTTTTTAAATCCGCCGCTTTGGAGCCAGTTTTTAATGGTTCTTATCAGCAGGAGTTTTCGGTACCCAACCGGGTAGTACGCATGGCAGGTTTAAACAGCTTTAGCTATAAGGATGATGCTTTGAAAATAGACGAGGATTTTTACCCAGTCGCCTATTCATCTAGTGCTAAATTAAGCGGAGAAACGGAGTATGTTTCTTTTGGCATTGAAAGCGAGGAATTAGATCGCGATGATATTGATGATGAAGATCTTAGAGGTAATATTGCCGTTCTGGAAATCAGCTCCCCTGATGGTATTCATCCACACTCTAAATACAAGCAGTGGCACGATATTGCCAAAAGAGTGAAGCTTTTAAAAGAGAAAGGGGCTAAGGCTGTACTTTTAGTAAAAACTAAAGGCAATGCTAATTCCCCTGAATCGGAGTTTAATAGTTTAGAAAACTGCGGCTTACCGGTGATTTATATACGCAATGAAAAAATTGCGAAAAAGCTAAGAAGAAGCAGAGAGGTAAGTTTAGAGGTTCGCCTAAAAGAGTATCGCGATATTACCTACAATATGGCTGGGCTTATTAATAATGGTGCGCAACAAACCATTATTATTGGTGCTCATTATGATCATTTAGGATATGGTGGCCCTAGTTCGCGTTATCGGGGAGATAACACTGAGCAAATACACTACGGAGCTGATGACAATGCAAGTGGAGTAGCGGGCTTATTAAGTTTGGCCAGAAATCTTTCACGTACAGAAGATGAAAAGTTACGCTCCTTCAACTACCTTATTGTTGCTTTTTCGGCAGAAGAGATGGGACTTCTAGGCTCAAAGTTTTTTACACAACAGATCAAGAAAATACCAGACCTTAATTATAGCTATATGATGAATATGGATATGATTGGGAGAATGGAAGATAATGTTTTGGCCATAAACGGAGTGGGAACCTCCCCGCTTTGGCAGGAAATAATTTCGCCAATTGTGTGTGATTTACGCCTGCAGTTAAGCGAAAGTGGTGTAGGCCCTAGCGACCATACTAGCTTTTACTATTTAAATATGCCCGTACTACATTTCTTTACCGGAACGCATGAAGATTACCATATGCCTTCCGATAGGCCAGAGAAAATTAACGTGAAAGGGATTTTTGGAACCTTAAACCTATTAGTTTCTATCATACGGAATACACCAGTTGGCGAGCCTCTACCTTTTAGTACCACTAAAACGGAAAGCACCAAAGCACCTAAATTCTCGGTTACCTTAGGGGTAATGCCCGATTACCTCTTTCAGGGACAAGGAATGAAAATTGACGGGGTTACTAAGGGAAAACCGGGAGAAGGAGCTGGCCTTAAGGCGGGTGATATTATCACCCAGTTGGGTGAGGTGCAAGTGAGTAATATGCAAAGCTATATGCAGGCCCTTTCTAAATTAGAAAAGGGGATGACCACCACTATTTTATATAAAAGGGACGGGGAAGTTCTGAGTGCTATTGTTAAATTTTAAATTTAAGTATGAAAATAGCTGTAATTGGAGGAGGAAGCTGGGCTACCGCTTTGGTGAAAATCCTAACCGAAAACAACGATTACGTGGGCTGGTGGATGCGCGACGAAGCAAATGTTACGCACATAAAAAAATATCATAATAACCGAAAGTACCTAAGTTCGGTGGAGTTACAGACAGAGAAAATTGATATCTCTACCGATCTCAACCACATTGTGGAAGAAGCAGATTTTTTGGTTTTCGCTATTCCCTCGGCTTTTCTTAAATCGAGCTTATCTAATCTAAAGGTGGCACTAAGTGATAAAAAGGTTTTTAGTGCTATTAAGGGTATCGTGCCCGATGAAAATTTAATTGTGGGCCAGTTTTTTAATGAGAAGTACGCGGTCCCCATTGAAAGCATTGGTGTAATTACCGGTCCCTGCCACGCAGAAGAAGTGGCCTTAGAAAGACTAAGTTATTTAACTATCGCTTCACAAGATAAAGAACAGGCTTCCTTTTTAGCGAAGCGCATGAATAGTGACTACATAAAAACGAGTATCTCCGATGATATTTACGGAACCGAATATGCGGCCGTGCTTAAAAACATCTATGCTCTAGCTGCCGGTATTTGTCACGGCCTTGGTTATGGCGATAACTTTCAAGCCGTATTGGTTAGCAATGCTATTCGCGAAATGAAAAAGTTTATTAAAGAGGTACATCCACTAAAACGCGATATAAACGATTCGGCTTATTTAGGAGACCTTCTCGTAACTGCTTATTCACAGTTTTCTCGCAATCGTACCTTTGGTAATATGATTGGGAAAGGTTACACGGTGCGCAGTGCCATGTTAGAAATGAATATGATTGCCGAAGGTTATTATGCCGCGGCTCTAATTAGGGAAGTGCGTAAAGAAAAAGAGATCAAAATGCCCATTGCTGATGCGGTTTACAAGATTTTATATGAGAATAAAAACCCTAAGAAGTTGATGGCAAAACTTACCAGCAAACTGGATTAAGGCTCATCTAGCGAAAGCGCTTGAAAAAAATATTTATGGCTTCTACTAAACCGGTTTTAATTCCTTTTAAAATGAGTCCACGTTCTTTCGGGTCCATAGACGCTGAAAGCATTAGGGTAAACAAACTGTATCAGGAGCGCCGTAGTTGTCGTTATTTTTCATCACAAGCGGTGAGTAAAAAGACCATCGAGAACTTAATTTCAATTGCGGCATCTGCGCCCAGCGGAGCACACAAACAGCCTTGGTATTTTGTGGCCATTAGCGAGCCTGCCTTAAAAAAGAAGATAAGAGATGCCGCCGAGGAAGAGGAGCGCACTTTTTATGAGAAGCGTGCGAGTGATGCTTGGTTAAATGATCTGGCTCCTCTTGGCACCGATGCAAATAAAGAGTTTTTGGAGACCGCTCCCTGGCTGATTGTGGTTTTTAAACGCAGCTTTAATGTGAATGAGCAGGGTGAAAAATCTAAAAATTACTATGTGAACGAATCGGTGGGTATCAGTTGCGGTTTTCTTATTAGCGCCATTCACCAATTAGGTTTAGCAACCCTTACTCATACGCCCAGCCCCATGAATTTTTTAAGTGAAATTCTTGCTAGACCGAGCGAGGAAAAACCCTTTTTACTGCTACCCGTAGGTTATGCTGCCGCTGATGCGCAAGTCCCTAATTTACAACGTAAAGCTTTAGCCGACCTAAGCGAATTTCACTAGTTTCTTGGCGTTTATCGTCTTACAAATACCCTTTATCGAAAGATTTTCCCGTCTAAAATTTAAAGCTGCACTTTTGAGCATTGATAAGGGAAAACCATGATTTCACAACTTAATAAATACCAAATTGGACTTTTTATCGCTGCCGTGGCAGTGGCCTCTTTGGTAGGTATTAATCAGTACCACTACGGTATGTGGAATCAGTTTATCTCACTGCCGTGGTTAAACGCAATTATTGATCCTACCTTGTATCAAAACGATATGTTGGTAGCGCAGCATCGGAATTCTCCTACCTTTTTCCTTTACGCTTTAGCAGAGTTGCTACCTTTTTTCGCGCAGAATATGTCTTTGATGTTTTTTAGCATCTATACAATTACCTTATTATTTACCATTTATTCTTTTTATCGCTTAGGTGAAGGCATGTTTGGCGATAAACGAAGCGGAATTTTAGCGGTAGTTTTATTAAGCTTTGCTTTTCCGGTTATCGGCGATGTTAGTTTATGGGATAGCCTATTAATGGAGCGGACAATTGCTCTTCCCTTTTTGTTGATTTCCATCTATAGTTCTTATTCTAAAAAATATTGGCTAACCATTGTGCTACAAGCTGTGGCCTTTAACATCCATCCCTTGTCGGCTGCTTATGTTATTGCAGCTACTTGGTTTGCCGTGTTAATCGCCGAAGGCTTTAAGAGAGAATACTTTTTATTTGCTGCGGCATTATTGTTCTTGGTTTCTCCCGCCCTGTATTTGCGCTTCTCGGTTCCAGCCGAGCCTGGTGCTGACTTAAGTGCTACTTGGATGGAAGCAATGCGATTACGGAATGGTCATCATACTTTTCCATCTGAATTCCCGCCACTGATCTTTTTTAAGTCAATTCTTATCGGTCTTTCTTTCTTCTTCCTAGTTATAAAAGGAGGTTTTAAAAAGGTGCAGCGAAATTATTTACTAGCCTTTGGTGCTTTTATTTTATTTATGTTGGCCTTGGGTACTGTTTTTACAGAATTGTACCCCGTAAAATTAATTATCCAATTACAGTTTTACCGTGCCTATTTGTTCTTGGTGATATTAACTATTGTTTTATGGGTAGGGCTTATTATTAGCCGTCCCAAACCAGTATTCTACTTACTTGCGCTGCCTATCTTCGCTCAGTACTTTTACGGAGAATGGTCTAAAACGGCTACGGTATTAATAATGGCCCCAGGAGCATGGTTTTTAGTACGCTTTTTTGGTACAAGGGTTGGTGCTACTTCAGCTCTAAGCGCCGGCTTTTTAGCCTTAGGCCTCCTCGCAATGGTACTGCGTGGCGGTATAAATATTGAAGAAGGTAAGCAAGAAACAAGCTGGTATGCCGTGCAAGATTGGTTTAGAACGAACACCCATGAAAACAGTTTAGCGATTGTGCCACCTTCTCAGGCAGGTTTTAGAGTGCGCAGCCAAAGAGCTTCTTACGGTGACTGGTTTGATGGTACTAAAGCTTTTTTCAGTGAGCAGTATGCAGAATATTGGTTAGATCACATGAGTCAACTAGGTTGTACCAATCCTAATACCTTAAGTGAGGACTATCAAAAGTTGGATCACCAAGATTTTCAAAATATTTGGAGCAAAGAGCAAAGCAAGTTTAGCGAGGCCTACGTTGTGCATTATGCGGATAAGAAAATTGAAAAGCTAGATTGTGTTTTTAAAAATGAACGCTTTGCAATTTACCGACTACCTTCTAAAGCTACTGCGCAAGATTTCTTAGCCAGTAACTAAAAAATATATTCTATTACCCACTAGAACAGAAGAAGCCCGGCCTTAAAAAGTTGGGCTTTTTTATTTTAAAAGGACCATTTTAAACGTAGAAAGCTTGCGGCCGAAAGCCAATCTAGTTGATCTTGTTTAGCGGGGTTCTTAGTGTTAAATGCTTGTAGAGCAACTAATAAGTCTAAATTTTTGGTCAGCGAATAAGTCAGACTTGGATAGATGATAAGGTTAGCAAAATCGGGGCTAAACATGGTTCCAAGAGAAACCGTAAGCAAAGGGTTAATAGTATAAGAGGAGCTAATAAAAACCGTATGTTTAAAGAGAAAGAGATTGCGCGGACTCATCACATTTCCTCCCGTTAAATTGCTGAAGTCCCCAAAATTAGCCCGCTCACTTCCCTCTTGGTTAAAGAGATAACTACCTTGCAGGTAAAGCCCGTTTTTAAAGATATAGTCTAGGCTAGTACTAAAAAGAAATGCGGGTAAATCTTTGTCAAATGGCGCATAATAATTATACTCAGCTTTCAGTCCGATATTGCCAAGGCCACCTGCCAAGGCACCTCCAATTACCAAATCTTGCTGGTAAATACCGGCCAAAAATTGCCAGTCGTATTGCCAGCGATTAAACTTATAGAGCAGGGCAGAGCTTAAATCTTTTAAATCTTTTTCAGGTGCAAAAACAAATTCCCAACTAGAATTGAAATTAGGAAAATACTGAATTCGCAAGGCATCACTGCCGCGCCGCTCCTCATAGTCGAAGTCAAAATAATTATACTGATTAAAAATATCGTTAGGGTTCCAAACGGTGTTTACGCCCCAGTTTATTCTTTGGCGCCCAAGGCGTATAATCCACTTATCACTTTCCCACTGTCCGTAGAAACGATCTATACTGGTATGTAAGGCTAAATTGGGGTCGCGACCGTAAAAGAAGTTGAGGTCTACCAGACCAGCATCGGCTTCTAAACTAGTAAAAAAGGCAGGGTTTTTTAATTGGTCACCTGCGAAAATGCGGTTGCGAGTGCTAAGGGCAAAGGACCACGAATTAGTAGGGCGGTATTTAAAGTTGAGCCGATTGTGCAAGAGTAGGTCTGTCGCCTGCATATCTGCCACAGCGAATTGTGGTCCAAAAAAACTAGGGTTTATGGCACTGTAGGTTCCTAAAAACTTTAGGTAGCCATTGATGCGAAGCTTGTCGGTTTTTTGCCCATTAAGACTAAAGCCTAATAGAAGAAAAATTAGAAAAAGCCTCTTAGTTATTGCTTTTAAGCTGCCCATCTTCCATAGAAATTATTCGAGACGCCCGGTCTATAACTCTTTGATCGTGAGTAGAAAAGATAAAGGTAACGCCTTCCTCTTGATTTAGCTTATGCATTATGTCCAGCAAATCTTCGGTACTCTTTGAGTCCAAATTCGCGGTAGGTTCATCTGCTAAAACGAAACTTGGTTTTGAGGCCAAAGCTCGTGCTACCGCTACTCTTTGTTGTTGACCACCGCTTAACTTTGCTGGCCGCTTATGCATCTGGTCTTGCAGCCCCACCGCTTTTAAGAGTTCTTGTGCACGATTTTTTCGCTCTACGGCAGATGCGTTCTGAAGTAACATAATAAATTCCACGTTTTCCTGCGCACTTAAAACGGGTATAAGGTTATAGGCTTGAAAGACAAAACCAATATGACGTAAACGGAAATTAATTAAGGCATTATCTTTTAACTGATGAATGGCTTTACCGTCTATAATTACTTCGCCCTCGCTGGGTGTATCTAATCCGCCAATTAGGTTGAGTAAGGTGGTTTTCCCCGAGCCAGATGGCCCAACAATGGCCGTAAACTCGCCCGCTTCTATCTGAAGGCTAACATTATCTACCGCATGAATGGTGCTATCTCCGTCTTGATAAAGGCGACTGAGGTTTTTAGTTTCAATTATTGCCATGATAATTTAAATTGTCCGTAGAGTTTCTGCGGGATTAAGTTTTAATGCTTGACGTGCAGGGTATATTGCAGCTAAGAGGCTCATAGCGAATACTATTAAAGCTGTGCCCCAATAAAAACTGCTGGGCAGTATAGGGTAAATAACTGAGTTGATGCCATAACTGGCGAGGCCATCGCTAAAAGCCGCAAGGTCTAAGCCGCTTTTACTGCCTTGCCAAACGCTGTAGTAGGCGAAGAGAATGCCTAGCGGTCCGCCCAATAAAGCGAGGTAGAAAGTTTCGACAATAATCATGGTAAAGACCTTCGTCTTACTCATGCCAACGCACATTAGCATGCCTAACTCTTTGCGTCTTTCTAGCACCGCCATAAGCATGGTATTGATGATGCCAAAGGATAAAGCCAACATTATAATGCCAATAATGATATAAAGCATCTGACTCATTATTTCATCTGCATAAGCGAGGTCGGGACTAATCTCTTTCCAGTTTTGTATCCTTAAGCTCGGAAATTTAGCTTGCATCTCTTCCTCCAAGTTTTCTATATTTTTTTCTGCTTTGAGCAGAATGGCTATTTCATGCACCTGGTTGGAATCTAGGCTTAAAAGCTTTTGTAAATCGCTTTGTCGGACAAAGAGCTGTAGTTCTTCTAATTTGGAGGAAACATCTTTATAAAAACCTTTCACCTTAAAGGCAGAGGAGATAATATTCCCCTGCCCATCACTGAAGTTAAGGACGATGCGCGAGCCAATTTTAGCTTCTAGTTTATGGGCTAAAGCGCGGCCAATTAGCACTGGGTTTTTTCCTTGGTCAGAGAAATACTTACCCTCCGTAATTTTATTAGCGAGATGGCTTAAAGCGGCTTCGGCCTTAGGCTTTACACCGATAATTTGCGCAGCACCACTATAATGAGCCGAGCTTACCATGCCATTTACTTTGCAGCGGGTGGCATAAGCATCAAGGCGAGAATCGTCATTTAAATAGGCATCTACGGCAGTGCCTGAAAAAGTATAAGCAACTTCTTTTTGGTCGAGCCATGCGGGATGGTGTATTTGCAAATGAGAAATTTGGTTGCGAATCATTCCTTGTTTGCGCTGCTCGTTAAGGCCGAAGCTAAAGGCGCTCACAAATATTCCCGCCCATATTCCTAAAAAAATTGAGCAAACTACGACCAGGCTGCGGAGCTTATTGCGCCAAACATTACGCCATGCTATTTTTAGAACTATTTTCATTGTCGCATGGCTTTTACGGGTGACAGTCGGTAGATACTGATGATGGCATAAAGGCTTAATATCAAACAGATAGATAAAATAGCGCCGCCATTACTAATCCAAATGTTAGGGTCTAAGCTAAAGGGTATGATGGGCTCCATGCCGTATTCTTCCATCATTTGATCCATTTCATTGCTTAGCTTAATAGGCTTGTGATGGAAGTACCAGGCAATGGGCCAAGCTAAAATGCTGCCAGCGGCCACCCCTAAGCTGGCTAAAAAAGAAGTTTCCATAAAGGTGGTGAGGGCCAAGCGGTAACGGCTCATACCAAGGGCAATGAGAATCCCAAACTCGTGCATGCGCTCGGAGGTAAGCATTAGGATTGTGCCAAAAACGCCAAAGCCAATAACTAGGTACAGAATAAACAGCATTGCTAAGCCACCCGCACTATCAGCTTCCATGGCCTGAATAAGTTCGGGCATCATATCACGCCAAGTTAAAACGCTAAAATTTTGCGCATCCAGCTGCGACTGTAAACTTTGCTTTAAACTATTAAGGTCGTTTTTATCTTGAGGAACCACTACTAAGGCGGTTAGTCGAGCATAGGCACCCGTTAATTCTTGCAGGTCTTTAAGCTTAAGATAAACGGTACTTTTATTGGCTTCAGGGTTCTTCAAATCGGCAATACCGCTGATTAAAAATTTACCATTGGCGCTCATGCCGTGATAGCCCTGGCCGATGATCACTAGGCTATCGCCCACCTCTAGTTTTAGGTTTTCTGCTAATTTTTTTGCCAAAACAACCGCACTTTCATTGGCAGTGGGAAAACTTCCTGCGGTAATTTTTTCGTTTAAAGAAAAATGTTGGAATTCTAGCTTTGGCTCAATTCCCCGCAAAAAGCCAGCGCGAGTTTCACTTTGGGCAGAAGCTAGTAAACCAAAACTTTCTAAGCGTGGTAAAAGGCCTCGTACACTTTCTTGGGCGCTAAGTATTTTTTGGAGACTATCTGAAGTGGCAAAGCTTTTCTCTAAGCTTTGCTTATCCCAGTAGCCGGGCACTTGTATTTGTAAATAGCCAGTAGTAGCATTAATAACACTGGCATAGGCCTGATCGTAAGTACCAAGCTGCATTGTGCGCATAATTAGCGCAAAAAATAAGGCAAAAGCTACGGAGGCGATGGTGATTAAGCTCCGTCTTTTGTTGCGCCAGATGTTTCGCCATGCGATTTTAACCAGCATTTTAACGCACTCTTTTCATGTACTGTGTAGTAAAAAACTCACGCGGAACGGGGCTTTGGAAATCGAGTTTGTGGTACTCGAGGATGGTCATTTTACCAGGTTCATTTACGGGTTTCATAATGGTTATGGTAGCGAGGGTTCGGCCGCCAATTTCCTCAATTTTTTTGCCTTGCATCACATTTACAAGGTCCCCTTCTTCATCGTAAAATTCGCTGCGAAGGTGAATGTAATCTGTTTGGTCGATGTGCAGTATTATTTTACCCCATATAACCGCTGCATCGGGCTTAGGAAGGAGCTCAATTTGCCAGCACATTCGGCCGTCAACTTCTTTGGACCCTACAATTTTATGTTGGTAGTCTTTCACTAAGGAAGATTCACGCACGAGGTCGTCATTCGTAAAGTCAGAGCCCATCCAGCTTTGCATCATCATACTTGGTGGCAGTTTAACATTGCGCTCGATGCTGGGAATCCAATTGTAAATTTCTTTCTGTTTTTTTAAATAAACGGTGCCTTGGTCGCGTGCCGGACTTGTAATAAGAATAAGGGAGTAGGCATCTCCACGGCTCCAGCTTTTCATGCGAATGGTACGCTCCCAGTTGGGTCTAATAATGGTCATTGAAACTTCGGAAGTACTTTGCTCACCGCGCAGTTTATCTTCGGCTTGTTGAACAATGGCGGTGGCATCTTGGCCCCAAAGTGGCAGACTAAATATTAGGGCAATGAAAAGGAGCTTGAAATTCATAATTGATAATGGTTTAGTATTTTTTCTTTTAAAGCCGCCAGGGGATAATCCTCTTCTAAGGCTAAGCTGCCGAGTGCGACACCATCGAGCATCGCACCAAGGTAGTAGGCCTCAGCTTCAGGAGCAGGGTAGTCTAAAGTTTTAAAAAGTTTGGCAAATACGTCGATGGTCTGTTGTTTATGCTGTTTAATGTCCTCTTTTAAAGTAGCTAGGGCATCTGGCTGTAAAGCGAGGGAGGTCATAAAGCGCATTAGATCAGGATTCTTCTGAATGTATTCAAAGGTCATTTCCACGCTTAGGCGCAATTGCTGCTTTGGACTTTTATCTTTAAGTAAGCCGAGGACCTCACCACTAAATGAATTGAGATAGTGGAAAATACCATGTAGGAGATCTTCTTTACTATGGAAGTAGTGATATGTTAAGCCTTTAGAAATACCGGCTTCTTTAGCGATATAGCTAATGCTGGTGGCGGCATAACCCTTTTCCGCGAAAGCCTTGAGGGCGGCCATTAAAATACCTTGGCGGGTTTCTTCACGCTGGGCTAAATTTTGTTCGGGACTTCTTGGTGCCATAAATTGAACGCTTGGTCAAAAGTAAGATATTTTTTTAAATGACCGCTTGTTCAATGTTAAATATTTGCATTAACAACGGAGAGCATTTGCTTACCGAAAACCATTTTTACCCTTGGTGCAGAGCTCCGTATACTTTTTGGTAAAAGACCTACTTAAGCATGGAACACCAAGAGCGTGCAGAGTTCATAGGGTTTTTGATTATGAAAACCTTTGGGTGCTTGGTTGATGCGAAAGGAAAAGAACTACGCTAATTAATCGCACAGGGCTAAAAGTGATATGGTTAGATAAGAACCTCCTTCTTGGTCTATTTAAAACCAAAAACCCAATCTCACGTAAGCGTAATAATTAGCGTGATTAGTACTGGTGCTGAAATGGATTTCTAGCGGGCCAATTAAGCTGTTGTAAGCATAGCCAATGCTGTAGCCATCCAAAAGTAGAGAAGAATTAAAAATCTCTTCAAAAGAGTTTTCTAGCTTGGCATAATTTAGCTTGGCGAGGATAAAATGGTTTTTAGAAACCTCGTAATTAATATCGGCACGCACGCTAAGCAGGTTTTGGCCACTAAGCTCCATAAAGCGATGGCCCACAAAGCTTTCGATATAGTTTAAATAACTCTGCCCCATACTGCCTAAGTAAATTTGATAAGGTAGGGCTAGACTGGTACCAATAGTGTTAATACCGTTAAGCTGTCCGATAAAGGTGAGCTTGTCTGAAATGGGCAAGACCTGTTCATATTTTAAATTAATGACTGAACTAGGTTCAAGAAAAGTTTCAAAGCCCACTCTCTCGGAGATAATGCGGTACTGTGCATTTAAGCGAAAACCCTGGTGCGGAAAATTAGCATCATCAAAAGAATCGAAGTCGATATAAGTGTAATAGTTTATAAAACCTTTATTAAAATCGCTAAAGCCATCGCGCTGGAAATTTTGGCTGATGTCGATATGCTCAATTTGCATACCGCCACCAATGGCGTAGGCATCTCTAATGGTCGACTGGAGAAATAGGTCTAAGGAGTAATCTTGATAAATTCTTTGATTAACCGCTTCGAGATTGATAAATCTTTGGTAGCGAAAACGGTTGCTGCGTAACTTTATACCAAGGGTTGGAATAAATCCGCGATCTACAAAGTAATTAATCTCCCCGCGAGGCATATCGCCCAAAGCAGCATCTATGCTTAGGCGTGAGTTTTTAAAAAGTAAATTTCGGTGGGTGTAATTTATCAATAGAGCCGTGTTGAAGTCATCGCTGTAATTTATTCCCAATTTTAATTTTTGCTGACTCGTATTTTCTTTCAAGGTGATGATTAGTCTAAAAGTACTATCTAGCTTTTCCAAGCTATAATCTACGGTTTCAAAATAACTAGAACCGTATAATTGATCCATGCCCCGCTCTAAATTTTGAACCGTGGTTTCAGTCCCTTCTTTCACTCTTAATTTGCCCAGTACAAAAGAGCGGGTAAAGCTCTCGTTGCCCTTAATTAAGATTTCACCCACCTTAAAACTTTGTAAGGGTAAGGCCTTTTCTTTCGTTGTAGTATTTTTAGCTACGTCTTTTGCTGCTAAGGCCCTAATTTTGCTGAGGTGCTTCTTGGCCTCTGCCCTGCCTGCCTCAATAATTTCATCAAATCTTTCAAAACTGGTAATACCTGCGCCTTCAATTTTGGGACTGATCCAGATATCGGTAAGCTCTTCACTTTCTTTGCGATTGCGTGAGTTTAGAAAGCCCGTGGTTTGCTCTAAAACTCGCACAATTCCGTTTAATTCATTTCGATTATGCAAATAGTCTTGCATGTCTACCCCAATAATGTAGTCCATATCTTTTTCTGCCATGTAGCGAACGGGGTAATTTAGAACTACGCCGCCGTCGATATAAAGACTATCCTCAATTTCGTAAGGCGTGAAAAGGGAAGGTAATGCAGAGCTTGCTCTTAAGGCGTCCATAAGTCGGCCATGCTCGAAAACCCTCAGGTGGCCTGTTTCCAAATTGGTAGCGATACAAAAGAAAGGAGTGGGGAAGTCGCTAAAGTGTTGGTATCTATAGCTTTGCTGTGTGATAGTACTAAGTTCTCGCAGAATGTATTGGGCGAAGTTTACACCGCTAGGCAGTTTTATACCCATGCTGTCTATCGGAAAACTCAAAACATAGCGACCATCGCTTTTCCGATCAAAATAGCTAAGACGGTTACGGGGAACTTCATTACTTAAAAGTGCATCCCAGTCTACTTGCCGCAAATAATCTTCCATTTCTTGGCCACTAAAACCCAAGCTATACATCGCGCCAATTATCGCGCCCATGGAGGTGCCCCCGATATAGTCGAAGGAAATTCCTTCCTCTTCAAAAACTTGAATGGCTCCAATTTGCGCCAAACACTTTGCTCCGCCGCCACTCAGCACTAGACCAATTTTTAAGTCTTTTTGTTCTTGAGCTTTCCCATTTAGGAAGAGGATACACAGCAGAAATAGGCTAAGGTTTTTTTTCAATTGGGCTCTTTTTTTTGTTTGGCGAAGTGATTAATTATAAGCGTGCTTCTACTTTTACCTACAACTTCTGCAAGCGCATCGGCGGAAGCTTCCCTAATTTTTGAGACACTCTTAAATTTCTTTAGCAAGAGCTTAACGCTTTCATCTCCAATACCTTTAATGTCACTAAGTTCACTCTTAAAAGTACCTTTGCTGCGTTTATTGCGATGATGGGTTATTCCAAAGCGATGTGCTTCATCGCGCATACGCTGAATGACCTTTAAGGTTTCGGATCGCTTATCCAAATAAAGCGGATAAGGGTCCTCGGGAAAATAGAGCTCTTCGAGCCTTTTAGCAATACCTAAGATGGCGATTTTACCACGAAGTCCTAAATCCTCTAAAGCTTGCACCGAACTGCTCAATTGCCCTTTACCTCCATCAATAACAATTAGTTGCGGCAAGGGCTGCTTCTCCTCTAAAAGTCTCTTATATCGTCTGCTTAAAGCTTCATACATGCTGGCAAAATCATCGGGCCCAACTACGGTCTTTATATTAAAGTGACGATAATCTTTTTTACTTGGTTTGCCATCTTTAAAAACAACACAGGCCGAAACCGGATAAGTACCTTGGATATTAGAATTATCGAAGCATTCAATGTGGCGTGGCTCTTCACTTAAGCGCAGATCGTCCTTCATTTGCTTCATCAGGCGTTTTACGTGTCTATCGGGATCTACAATCTGTATGTTTTTAAGCTTTTCTAAGCGGAAATAGCGGGCATTTTTTATACTTAAATCAATCAGCTTTTTCTTGTCGCCCCTTTGCGGGAGATGCGTAAAAACATCAGGAATAGGTAACTTGATATTGTGGGATAAGTAGATTTCTTTAGACTGAGATTTAAAGCGACTACGTAGCTCAGGCACAGCGATTTCCAAAAGCTCCTCTTCCGTTTCCTCTAGTTTCTTTTTTAACTCTAGGGTATGTGATTGCAAAATGGCCCCGTCAATAATTTTTAGATAATTAACATAAGCATATTCGGCATCACTAAAAATAGAGAAAACATCTACGTCGCTAATGCTGGGGTGAACAACCGTACTTTTCGCCTGATAGCGATCGAGTAAGTCGTACTTTTCTTTAATTTTTTGAGCTTCTTCAAAACGGAGTGCGGTGGCTGCTTGCTGCATTTGCTCCGAAAGATTTTGCTTTACACTGTTTAAGTGCCCCTTCAATAATTTGCGCGCCGCTTCAATATCATTGTTGTAAGACTCTTCGCTTTGTAAGTGTTCGCAAGGCCCCAGGCAGTTACCAATGTGGTACTCTAGGCAGATGCGGTAATCCTTTTTTTCGAGCGCTGTAGCACTGAGGTTTAATTTACAGGTGCGGATGTGGTAAAGTTGCTTGATTAAGTTCAGCACAGTTTTCATCACTTTTACCGATGCGTATGGTCCGTAATACTCCGAGCCGTCTTTAATGGGATTGCGAGTTGGGAAGATGCGGGGGAATGCCTCCTTTTTAATGCAAATCCAAGGATAGGTTTTATCATCCTTAAGATTGATATTATACCGTGGCTGGTATTCTTTAATAAGGTTGTTTTCTAATAATAAGGCATCAAACTCGGTTTCGGTAACAATAGTGTGAATGTCGGTAATTTTGCCCACCATTACCCTTATTCGGGCACTATCATGCGACTTGTTAAAATAGCTAGAAACCCTTTTTTTTAGGTTTTTAGCCTTGCCAATGTAGAGGATTCGCCCATCTTTGTCTAGGTGCTGATAAACTCCCGGTTTTTGGGCTAAAGATTTAAGAAGATTACTGATGTGATCGCTCGGCATTAAGCAAATTTAGTAATAAGAAAACTTGAATGGATGGAAGTTGTTTGCGCAATTATAATTAATGCGGATAAAAATATTTTTGTAGCGCGTCGTAAAGAGGGCCTTGCCTTTGAAGGTTATTGGGAGTTTCCAGGTGGAAAGATCGAGGAAGGCGAAGCGGCAAAGACGGCTATAGAACGAGAGCTACAGGAAGAGTTGAATCTAAAGCTTAGTCCAGTTAAGGAATTGCACAATTTGAGCTGGACGAATAAAAATGGTGACTTTGAACTCACTGCTTTTGCTTTCCATTCAAATTTGGAAGGAATGAGCTTAAGCGATCACGACCAAAGTGAATGGTGCAGTATAGAAGAATTATTAGAGCTGAACTTAATGGTAGCAGATATGGCCTTGCTCCCCAAGGTCGAAGCCTATCTAAACGGCCTCCAGTAGAATTTAGGATTCTAATATTTTAAGGCTTTCACTTAGGTAGATGGGTAATTCAGCCGGGTGGTGATTAAGATTGTCGAGACGGTGATGCCCCAAACGCACAATTACCGCATCGTATTTAGGAACAACAATAATATATTGCCCCAAAATTCCGCGCATATAAAATACATCTCCAGCTTGCTTATCTTGGTATAACCAGAAGCTACGACCGTAAAAATTATTCATCTCACCCTTACTAGATTCAGCGATAAAGCTACTATCAATAAGGCTTTCTCCTTCCCATTGGCCATGGTTAATGAGAAGTTTTCCAAAACGAGCAAAATCGCGCGCATTGCTGTTAAAGCAACAGTAAGCTAGTTCATTCCCTTTTTTGGTGTCTAGGTGCCAAGTGGCGGGTTCTTCCGCATTTAAGGGAGACCAGAGCCAATCTTCCGCAAGGGTGCTTAAGCTTTTACCAGTAGCACTCATTAAACATAAACCTAGTAGTTGGGTGGCGCCGCTTTGGTATTCATAATAAGTACCGGGCTTATCGCTGACCTGAACTTTACGGGCTAAAAGGCTTTTAATATCTGATCCATAATAAGCTTGGGCAGTAATATCAAAAGGGTTTTCATAGTGTTCGTTCCAATCTAAACCGGCGGTCATTTTTGCCAAATGATCTAGCTCTAAGTCGTTTACATATTCCCCAGTTACTTCTGGCAAAAAACTGCTAACAGAACTTTGCCAACTATTAATTATACCTTTTTGAATGGCAATTTGCACCAACATAGTGGTAATACTTTTGGCCATGGAAAAGCTATTGGTTTGGGATTGGGGAGAACCGATTCCCCAGTACTTTTCAATAAGTAGACTGTCCTTATGAATTAAAAGGTAGGCGATACTCTCGGTACTGTCTAAATACTTTTCTAGGGGCGGCGTAAGGTCAAAGCTATTAAAGTTAGCTGCTTTTGGCCAAGGTTTAGGATCTTGGGCATTTATTTCTCGAGTACTGAAATATTTTGCATCGGATATGGTAGCGCTAGTTTCCCCGTGCAAGTAGGTAGCCCAAACCCCTTTTAGTAAATAAGCATTGCCACTAAAGTAAAGGCCAATAACAAGTAAAAAAACTAAGCCAACAAGAAGCAGGCTGATCTTGCGTAAAACTTTAAGCATTATTCGAATTTTCCCTAAAGATATTCAATCTCAAATATCTCTTGGAAGTAAGTATAAGTTTTCCTTTTAATTTCTGCTAAATCAATTGGCCTTCCCAGCTCAAGGGCTAGAGAGGTAACGGCTTTATCGTGAATTCCGCAGGGAACAATTTTCTCAAAATAACTAAGATCGGTATTAACATTAAAGGCCCAGCCATGCATAGTTACCCATCTACTGGCGCGCACCCCAAGTGCTAACATTTTGCGTGCCTTAGGGCTGCCAACTTCTAACCATACTCCTGTTTCACCGGGAGAGCGCTCCCCCTTTAGTCCGTAGTCGGCTAAGATTTTTATGAAAACCTCTTCCAAGAGTCGAAGATACTTATGTATGTCGGGGAAGAAGTGATCTAAATCTAAAATGGGGTAACCCACCAGTTGCCCTGGCCCGTGGAAGGTGATGTCACCGCCACGATTAATTTTATAGAGGCTAGCGCCCATGGTGGCTAGTTCTTTTTCACCGACTAGCAAATGCTCCAATTTACCACTTTTTCCGAGGGTGTAAACGGGAGGGTGTTCGCAAAAGAGTAAATGATTTTCTGTTTCTATTTGTTCTGCCTCAGCAAGCTTACGGTTGTTAAACTTACGTTGAACAGTAGCATCAAAGAGCTCTTCTTGATAATTCCAAGCTTCCTGGTAATCAATAAGACCGAGGTCTTGAAACTTAATTTTTGGGTTTACAATGGAATTTTGGATAGCTCGGCTTTTAAGAGGTCAATGGATTTAATGTCCATGATATCAACTTGGTTAATTTCGGATAGGTAATAAGAAACCCAATCTCCAAAATGAACTAAATAAAGTGCGCGCTGAACGGCAGAATCGCCCTTACTCCACATTTCGTAAACATGTTCTGTTTTTTCGCCGATAATACCTTTTATAATATCCATACGCTTTTGATTGCGCGTATTATCAGTATGGTTTCGAATAAAAATAGTGCTAAATCGGTTGTCGCCACCTTCCCAGCCCACAAGTTCATTGTGATTCATTTCGGGTACTTCTGCTTCCCAGCAAAGCATTTTAGCATTTTCGTTTAATTGTTGTCTAAAACGTGCGGCCACCGCTAAGCTGCCGTTATTAGCAATAATCTGTGGAATGGTATTTTTAATTTGATGGGCTAGTGCTTCAGCTTTTTGAAGCGTATCTTCCTCTTGCTTGTTGAGGAGTTGAATGCTAGCTTCCAATTCATCAATTACCTTATACTGGGCTAAACCATAAACCTCCATATAGCGGAGAAGATAGGCAAAGGCATATGCGAACATACTGCGGGGTGGGTTGCCACCTTCCATTGATAAGACATTATAGCCCTTGGTTTCGGCAATTTCCTTCAATTTCCCACCGGCACTAATACATGCAAACATGGCCCCTTTCTTTTGAGCTTGTGCTACAGCGCTTAAAGTCTCTTCGGTATTACCACTGTAAGAGCAAGCAATTACTAAGGTAGACTCGTTTACGAATGCTGGGATATCGTAGTTTTTATTAACCAAGATGGGCACAGGAGACTGATCAGCAACTAATTCCGCCATAACGCTACCGCCGATACCAGAACCACCAAGGCCCATAATAAGAACGTTTTGAACTGCTCTCTCGGAGCCTTTGATTTCTGTCTTCTTAATGGCGTCAATGGCCGTTTCGAGATGCTGGCTGAAATTTGCGATAAGATCCTTCAATGTCTAATTTTTTAATTAAAAATAAGAATTAGTCTGCTCAATTAACAGGTGCAGCTTAATCTATTATTAGGGTTTCGCTAGTCTTTAAAAACTGCTTTTTGATAAATTATGAGTAGTCCTACGCCGCAGCTAATGGCAAAGTCGGCGAGATTAAAAACTGGACGAAAAAATATAAAATACTCACCTCCCCAAATGGGTAGCCAATCGGGTAAGTAGCCTTTGTACAGGGGAAAGTAGAGCATGTCTACAACGTGTCCAAAAAGAGGTGCGGCATAGCCACCACCTTCAGGAAATACTTCTGCAACCTGGTGAAAGTCGGAAGGGCCAAATATTACTCCGTAAAATAAGGAGTCTAAAATATTACCCAAGGCACCAGCGAGAATTAAAGAAACTGCGATAATGCCGCCCCCTGGCACCTCTTTTTTAATGAGCCCTTTAAGCCAGTAAAAGATAAAACCAACCGTTACCACGCGGAAAAGGCTCAGTATTAGCTTACCCCAAGATCCGCCAAACTCTAAGCCAAAAGCCATTCCTGGGTTTTCGGTAAAGTGAATGATAAACCAATCGGTAATAACAATGTCCTCTCCTAAGGTCATATGGGTTTTCACCCAGATCTTAAAGACTTGATCCAGTAATAGGACGGAAAAAATTATGAGAAGTGCTCGGCGCATTCTTATTGTTTATTCTTGGCCTCAATGCTAAGTGTTGCATGGGGAACAAGACGTAAGCGTTCTTTGCCAATTAGTTTACCGGTAACACGGCAAATGCCATAAGTTTTATTCTCAATGCGATTCATGGCATTGTGTAGGTCTCGTAAAAACTTTTCTTGCCGAGAAGCAAGCTGACTATTGGCTTCTTTGCTCATAGTGTCGCTGCCTTCTTCAAAAGCTTTAAAAGTAGGAGAAGTATCGTCGGTGCCGTTGTTACGATCGTTGGCAAAGTTTTCTTTAAGGACGGCTAAATCTTGTTCGGCTTTTCCAATTTTATCAGCAATTAGTACGCGGAACTCTTCTAGCTCCTGATCACTGTACCGATCTTTATTTTCGCTCATTTTTAAACAATTTTTTCGTTTTTCAGGCAGCAATGCCTTTAAAAGCATCGCAAAATATAGAAAAAAGCCTTAGTCTTTTCTAACAATTGAAATTCTACTAGAAATTTCATCAAAAATTAATTCTTCACCCGCTTCTAGGTTTTCACTCCAACTAATTTCGTCTGCTAGTACTTCTTCCTTAATATAATTTAGGTTTTCCCGTACCGCAATTTCAAGACTGGTATCTTTTTGCAAGTTTAAATTAATACGGTCGGTTACTTCTAAGCCACTGTCTTTACGGAGGTTTTGAATACGACTTACTAATTCTCTACTAACTCCTTCTCTAATTAAATCATCGTTGAGGTTAATGTCTAAAGCCACGGTTAAACCGTCTTCGCTTTGCACTAGCCAGCCCGGAATATCTTCGGTTGTGATGCTAACGTCTGAATCAAGAATTTCGATATCTTCTCCTCCTAAATTAAGGCTCAACTTGCCAGAACGTTCCAGTTCGCCTATTTCATCCTGACTTAAACTGCTGATTGCAGCGGCTACTTGTTTCATCATTTTACCGAAACGTGGCCCTAGTTTTTTAAAGTCGGCTTTGATACTTTTTACTAAGACATTTTCCCCCGCGTGGAGAACGGCGAATTCTTTAACATTAGTTTCCGCCAATAAGATTTCGCGTACACTTTCCATTAGTTCTGCCTGCGCCTCGTTAAGGGCTGGGACCATTATTTTTTGGAGGGGTTGACGGACCTTTAAACGTTCCTTTTTCCGCAAGGCTAAAACCATAGAACTTAACTTTCTGGCAATAGCCATTCGGTCGTTTAGGTGCTTGTCAATAGGGGCAACTGCTTCTTTAGGCCAGTAGCTTAAATGAACCGATTCACTTTTTTCTTGCGCATCTACCGAAAGGTTTAAATCGCAATATAAACGATCGCTAAAAAAGGGAGCAATGGGGCTAATTAATTGAGCAAGATTATGCAAACAACGAAACAGAGTTTCGTAAGCCATTTGCTTGTCGGTACTCATTTCTCCTTTCCAAAAACGACGTCGGTTAAGGCGAACATACCAGTTACTTAGCTCTTCATCTACAAAGTATTCAATGGCTCTTGCCGCGCGGGTAGGTTCGTAGTCTGCATAGCTCTGCTGTACTTTTTCGGTTAATTCTTGTAATCGAGACAAGATCCAACGGTCTAATTCGGGGCGATCTTTAACTGCACTTTCTTGTGAAGCTTTATAAACGAAGCCGTCAATATTGGCATAAAGGGCGAAAAAAGAGTAGGTGTTGTAAAGAGTGCCAAAAAACCTTCTTTGCACTTCTCGTACACCGTCTAATGAAAATTTAAGATTGTCCCAGGGCTGAGCATTGCTAATCATATACCAGCGAACAGGATCGGTGCCGTATTTCTCAATGGTATCAAATGGATCAATGGCATTGCCTAAACGTTTGCTCATTTTCTGCCCTTTCTCGTCTAAAACAAGACCGTTGGAAACCACATTCTTATAGGCTATTTTGCCAAAGACCAATGAACTAATTGCGTGCATGGTATAAAACCACCCTCTGGTTTGGTCTACTCCTTCGGCGATAAAATCGGCGGGAAAACGCTGGTCAAAATCTTCTTTGTTTTCGAAAGGGTAGTGCCACTGGGCATAAGGCATAGAGCCAGAGTCGAACCAAACGTCAATAAGGTCCGATTCGCGATGCATAGCTTTACCACTATCGGAAAGGAGTACAATTTTGTCGACAAACTGGCGGTGAAGATCTATCTTCTCGTAGTTCTCTTCACTCATATTGCCGGGCTCGAAACCTTGTAGCGGGTGGCTTTCCATTAATCCAGCCTCAAGGGCTTTATCACAAGCCGCTTTTAATTCTTCCACCGAGCCAAATATTTTCGATTCGCTGCGGTCTTCGGTAGTCCATATTGGCAATGGAATACCCCAATAGCGGGAGCGACTTAAATTCCAGTCATTGGCATTTTCCAGCCAATTACCAAAGCGTCCCTCTCCCGTGCTTTTAGGTTTCCAGTTAATAGTTTTGTTGAGGCCAACCAAGGTTTCTTTGTCGGCCGTAACCTTTACAAACCAGCTATCTAGCGGATAGTAAAGGATAGGTTTGTCGGTTCTCCAACAGTGGGGATAGCTATGTTCGTACTTTTCGACCTTAAAAGCCTTGTTTTGTTCTTTAAGGAGGATAGAAATTTCAATATCCACCGATTTTTCGGGAGCTTCTCCATCGGTATAATATTCATTCTTCACGTACTTACCGCTCAGTGGGCCAATGTTTTGAATAAAGCGACCCTGTAAGTCTACGAGGGGAACGAGGTTTTCATTTTCATCCTGCACCAACATTGGTGGAACAGGCGGTTTTGCTTCTTTGGCAACCTTGGCATCATCCGCGCCAAAAGTAGGGGCAGTATGCACGATACCCGTACCATCTTCGGTAGTTACAAAGTCGCCACCAATTACACGAAAGGCGTTTTCCGCGCCTTCATGCGGGGTAGCCCAAGGGAGAAGTTGCTCGTATCGTAAACCGATTAGGTCACTGCCTTTTCCTTCCCAAACTATTCGCCAGGGAAGTTTTTTGCCGTCTTGCGCGTAGCTGCTTAAATCAAGGTCTTTTAGCGCTTCTTTAAAGTATTTGGCTACTAAGCTTTTTGCAATAAATACCTTTTGTGGTAGATGAGTATATGGGTTGAAGCTTTCTATTAATTGATAGTCAATTTTTGGACCAACGGTTAAGGCCGTATTAGAGGGAAGGGTCCACGGGGTAGTAGTCCAAGCGAGAAAGTAAACGCGATCCTCCTTATTAAGGATACCATTAAACAGCGCTTGAAAAGCGTCATTTTTCTCAACCACGAATTGCGCAATTGCAGAGGTGTCTTTTACATCGCGATAGCTCCCCGGCATATTAAGCTCGTGAGAACTTAGGCCTGTTCCAGCCTTAGGCGAATAAGGCTGAATGGTATAACCCTTATAGATTAAATCTTTTTCCCAAAGCTGTTTTAAAAGCCACCATACACTTTCCATGTATTTAGACTTATAGGTAACATAGGGCTCATCCATATCTACCCAATAGCCCATTTTTTCGGTAAGGTCATTCCAAATGTCGGTATAGCGCATTACGGCCTTTTTGCAAGCCGCATTATAATCTTCTACCGATATAGTTTTACCGATGTCTTCCTTGGTAATTCCTAGCTCTTTTTCCACCCCTAACTCCACGGGTAGGCCATGAGTATCCCAGCCAGCTTTGCGCTTTACTTGAAAGCCTTCTAAAGTTTTAAAACGGCAGAAAATATCTTTAATAGCGCGGCCCATTACGTGGTGAATACCAGGCATTCCATTAGCCGAGGGAGGTCCTTCATAGAAAACAAAACTCTCGCGACCTTCGCGGCTGCTCATGCTTTTTTCGAAGGTGTTGTTCTCCTTCCACCATTTAAGAACTTCCTTATTTATGGTAGGAAGGTCTAAGTGCTTATATTCAGGGTAATTAGTTGCCATCGCTTTCGATTTTTCGAGAGCGCGAAGTTAATAATAATAGCCGTCTAACCTGACTTTCCGAAGCTAAACTAAGACTCTTAAAAGAGCTTTCATCATGCTAGGCAACTAATAGATATAAAGGAGGGTATTGCTAATAGACTATATTGGAGAAACAGCGCTTGTCTTAGTGCAGAGGGCTTTGGGTATTCATAATTGCTACCTTTCCTAGGTTCAGGGTCTTTTAGCTGCGCATAATTGGGCGTGCGCTAGGCTTTTAGTACATTCGCTCAAATTGCATTACTGTGGTGAAACGTTTACTCCCTCTACTTTTTTTAGTAATACACTTCGGGCCTTTGGAAGCCCAAGACTCAACTTTAGTTATTGGTTTAAAGGCCACCCCGCCTTTTGTAATAGAAGAGGCCAATGGGCAACCCTCTGGTTTGTCGCTCTCTTTTTGGGAACTTATTGATGAGAAAATTCCCGCGAAGGTGGAATACCGTTGGTTTGATGATTTGGATGAAATGTTATCGGCAGTGGCTAGTAAAGAGCTAGACTTGTCAATCAACCCAGTAACGGTTACAGAAAATCGGATGGACAGTCTCGACTTTTCGCAGCCATTTTTTATTTCTGGAACAGCGGCCGTGCGAAAAGATGCTAGTAACTGGACTGGCTTTTTTGATAATTTGTTTAGCCGGGAGTTCTTTTCGGCCATCGCTATTTTAGCGGCTGTTATTTTTGCTTTTGGCTTTTTAGTATGGCTTTTTGAAAGGCGGAAAAATCCAGAACAATTTGCCCCAGGATGGCAGGGAATATTAGACGGTTTTTGGTGGAGTGCTGTTACTATGACCACGGTAGGGTACGGCGATAAAGCACCTGCTAGTAGAGGGGGAAGGTTTATTGGTTTAATTTGGATGTTTGCAGCGATACTACTTATTAGTGGTTTAACGGCTGGAGTGGCATCGGCTTTAACAGTCAATAATATTGAAAGAAAAATTGATGGTATAGAAGACTTACGTCGTTTTGAATCGGGCAGCATTCCTGGCAGTGGCACCGCTGAGTTTTTAGAAATTTACGGACTGCCCAATAAGTATTACGATGAGGTAAATGCCGGCCTAGAAGCTATTCAAAAAGAGGAAATAGATGTCTTTTTATTTGATCGCCCCATCTTGCAGTTTTATTTAGATCGAGGCGACTTTGATGACCTAGTAATTGACTACCGAAACTTGAAAACAGATTACTATAGCTTTACTTACCCCAAGGGTAGTCCATTGAGAGAAGCCTTAGACCCTAAAATTGTAAGAGCACTTAAATCAGAAAATTGGAATTATATACTTAAAAAAACAAACGGAAACGATAATGATTAAAAAAATAGCATTGGCCTTACTGGCCGTGGGTTTTGTAGCTTGTAATAATGTTTCTACTCCAGTAAATGATGGGGTAGATACTAAAGATAGCGCATCTGCGGAAGCGGAGATAATAGAAAGAGCCCCTAGCTTAGAGCCGATATGGCAAAGTGATAGCAGCTTAATTACCAATGAGTCGGTGCTTTATTATGAGGCAGGAGATTTCCTTTTAGTGAGTAATATTGAGGGAAACCCTACTGATATGGACGGCCAAGGAAGTATTGCTAAGCTTAATACTGATGGTGAAATTATCGACGCGGAATGGGCAAGGGGCATTAATGCGCCCAAAGGCATGTGTATTTTAGGCGAGAGCTTATACGTAAGCGATATAAATCAGATTGTGTCTATCAATATCAATAATACCGACGAGCGTGAGTATTATCCGGTAGAGGGAGCGGTTTTCTTAAATGACATTAGCAGCGACGGAGAGTCTGTTTTTATTTCTGATATGAGAACGGGTAGCTTGCACCGCATTAAGGAAGGAGTGCTAAGTTTAGTGATGGATAGCCTGCCGAGTTTAAACGGACTTTGCTTTGCAGAAGGTAAATTATACGGTTTAAACGCCGAGGGATTGTTAGAGTTTGATTTAAGTCAAAAGTCTTACCGCGTTCTTAATGATAAAGTTCAAGGAGGAGACGGACTAGTTTCTTTAGGAAACGAACAGTTTATTGCTTCTAGGTGGCAGGGTGAAATATGGTATATTGATGGTCCCGCGGCGCAACTAATGTTAAGCTCACAGGCAGAAGAAATTCAAACTGCAGATATTGGTTATAACCCCAATACAAAAACGCTTTACGTACCGCGCTTTTTCTCAAACTACGTAAGTGCCTATAGTTTTAACGATTAGCGATCCATTGCAACCAGCGCATTAAAAGAGGGTCTAGCACAAAATATGCTTTGCTATCGCGATGAATTAGTTTAGTGCTTAGCAAGTTTTGTAAGGCTCTTTCAATACTGCTTGCGGCCCCCAAATTGTACTTCACTAAAAAGGCAAAGGCGTGCGGCTGCTCTACTCTTTCTTCTAAAGCTATGGCTTGTAAAAGCTTCCACTGTAAAGTGGTAAAACGATGCTGAAAGAGTTTAAACAACGGATTTACCTCTTCGAGCAATTCGTGTATGGCACGCTCAGGGTCTTCCTGCTCTTTAGCAATTAGCGAGTTAAGTAATTTTAAGTTTCCTTGGCTAAAAGTGTAAAGCTTTTGCTCTTCGGCAGATGGGTTTTCCCAAATATCTTGCGGTAAGACTTTCGCCAAGGAATGCTTTTCTACTTGCAATTTATTGGGAACTTTCAGAGAGACACCGCTATTTAGCAAGATCTGTATGTTTCTCGCTTCCGCTAGATGACTAAAAGCTTCTAGCATGTCCTTTTCTTGTAATCCGAGATCCCATTCATCAATATGCTCAAAAATGAAGAGGAAATCTAAACCAACCTGCTGCAGGTGTTCGGCCAAAAGCTTAAGACAGCGGTAGAAGTCAGCGAAATTATGCATGGTTACTACGGCAGTTTCCTGGTAGAAACGATTTAGCTGAAAAGAAAGGTTTTGTTTTTCTCGCGCGTGCCTATCTAGTTCAGCGAAAAAAGCTCTTTTAAACAGCTCGAACTTTTGAACATTATGAAAGGAGTACCGAAAACAAATTCGGCGATTAACGAGACGTTCTTCTAGGCGGTTTTGTAAAAATCTAGCTCCATAGCCTAAGGGCGCCTCAAGATGAAGATTTTTACGGTTCATCACCGCATCGTAAAGCTCCTCTAGTTTTTTCGCGCGAATAAGGGTTTTCATGGACTTTTATTTAAGCTCGGCGACGCATTTAAGCTCAATGGCAATAGGAGTTGGTAAGGCGGTAATTGCTATCGTGGTGCGACAGGGCTTAGGGTCC
>CBFHVV010000006.1:0-65134 GCA_965658965.1 Croceimicrobium sp. | reverse complement strand
GCCTATTGCAGATTTAGAGTCACCTTTAATTAGCTTAGTGGGCTTAACCAATCCACAACTTACTTTTTACCTTCACTCCTATGGAAGTGGGATTTCGGATCTAAAAACGTATATAAATAACGGGAGCGGTTGGATATTAAAAGATACCCAAACAGGAGAGCAACAAAGCTCTAAAACCGAGAGCTGGAAAGAAATTATAATAAATTTGGCTTCTAATGTAGATGACACCATTACCATCCGCTTTGTTGGAACCAGAAATGGTAATTCCACTCTCTCAGATATTGCTATAGATGATATAACGATTGATGAAGCGCCATCGTGCCCTCGGCCGCAAAACCTAGTATCGCTTGGAGTTACCGCTACCACAGCTGATTTCCAATGGCTTAGTGGCGGAGCAAATAATTGGAATATCAGTTACGGTAGTCCAGGTTTTAATGCAAGTAATGGCACCATCGTAAATGTTAATAGTAATCCCGGGACTATTTCAGGACTATCATCTAACACTACCTATGAGGTTTATGTGCGAGATAGCTGTGGACCTGGCGATGTGTCAATTTGGACTGGTCCAATCACCATTAACACAGCCTGCACCCCCGTGGTTGCACCTTATGTAGAAAACTTTGACGGCAACCCGTGGGTCTTAGCTACTAATACTACTTTAGGAAGCTTAGACCCCTGTTGGAGCAGATCTACCTTTAATAGCTATTTTATTGCACCAGCACAAGGACCAGGCAACATAACTACAACTGGGCCTAGCAGTGATCATACTACTGGCAGTGGGAAATACCTTTCAAGCCAAAGACAAGGGTTTGGAAATGGAGCTCTTTTTTCAGAAACAATAAGCCCTCAAGTTGATATATCAAGTCTCACCAGTCCAGAACTACGTTTTTGGTATCACATGCATGGCACAGATATAGATAAATTGGAGGTAGCCGTTTCTACTGGCGGAGCCTTCACAACCATTAATACAATAACAGGACAACAACAAACTTCTCAAACAGCGGCTTGGTTAGAAAGAGTTGTAAGTCTAAGTGCATATGCAAATGATACGATAAGTGTACGTTTTCGATTCTTCCGCAATAACGCTTTCGCCTTTTTGGCCCAGTCTGCGATAGATGATGTAAGGATTGACAATGCACCAACTTGTCCTAGACCTTCTAATCTCAGTGTAAACTCATCCACAACCACCTCTATTAATATAAGCTGGACAACAGGCGGCGCTACTAATTGGCAAATCCAATACCGCCCAACAGGAAGTACCGCGCCTTATACTTTGGTAAGCGCCCCAAGTAATCCCTTTACTCTGAATGGCTTAAACCCATCCACCAGCTATGACATATTTGTGAGAGACTCTTGTGGGGCTGCTGATGTAAGCCTCTGGACAGCGCCAATTGCTGGCCAAACCGCCTGCGGTGTTAGCACCATTCCGTACCTAGAAAATT
This sequence comes from Croceimicrobium sp., assembly GCA_965658965.1. Taxonomy (GTDB): domain Bacteria; phylum Bacteroidota; class Bacteroidia; order Flavobacteriales; family Schleiferiaceae; genus Croceimicrobium. The sequence goes on along the minus strand of CBFHVV010000006.1, from coordinate 63,692 downwards.
TTGATAATGCCACTTGGGTAGAAGGCATAGGTGGAAATAATTTCAATGACCAGATAAACAATTGTTGGAGTAGGCCCAGCAATACAAACCTTAATCGCTGGGGGACCCTGATAACCAATATCATTTTTGGCAATGGGCCTACCGTAGATGCTGGAGGTGGAGGGAAATTTATTAATTGCAATAGTCAGTTTGGTTCTAGTACTACAACCGCTACTATCACTAGCCCCCAAATTGCAATAATCAACTCTAGTAATCCTTACTTATATTTCAAGTATCATATGTTTGGTAGTGATATCGGAGATTTACAGGTCAGGCTCAATACCCAAAATAATGGTAATAACATTACTATTAAGACCATAACTGGTCAGCAACAAACCAGTAAAACAGATGCTTGGCTCGAAGATTCCGTAGATTTAAGCAGCTATATTGGTGATACAATCAGTGTTATCTTTAGAGGAACCGCGCAAGGCTTTAGAGGAGACATTTCGATAGACGATATGCGCATAGAAAACTTAGGTCCGAATTGCGGTGCCCCCATAAACCTAAATTTAAGCTCTGCCACCTACAACAGCCTTGACTTTAATTGGTTGAGTACCAATATTGGCGCCGTAACTAATTTAAGATGGTATCCTGCATCAGCTGGGCCTTCTGCTGCTACCACAGTTAATAATGTGACTAGCCCATACACACTCAATAACTTGAATGCCAGTACAGATTATGTTATTGAAATTTTTGACAGTTGTGGAGCCCTAGCCAGCAACTCCTTAATCGACACATTATCCACACTTATATGTGATACGGTAACAGCCGGTTTTAGTTTCAACGGCAGATTTTTAAGAAGGAGTTTCACCTCAACGTCGACCAATGCCGATTCTCTTTTTTGGCAATTTGGTGCACTTGATAGTAGCTTTGCAACTAACCCAAGCTATAGTTTTCCTGCCGCAGGAGTTTATACCATTACCCTGATTGCAGTGAATGATTGTGGTAATATTGATACTTTAATAAGTAATATTACTATTTGCGATACCCTACGAGCAAACTTCACAAATAGTTTTGCAAACGACTCTACCCGTTTTTATGCTGACCCAGGTAATAATGCCAGCGGCTATAGCTGGGACCTTGACGATGGTTTTACCGCCACTGGAGATAGTGTGGGTGTTAAATATAATGATGCTAACTCTAAATCAGTAACCCTTACCAGCTGGAACGCCTGTGGGGATACTGTAAGAAATACCCGAAATATACCTGGTTGTTTGCCACCGGTTGCCGACTGGACCTATACAATACTTAGCCCAATAAATGCAGGATTAAGAATTCAATTTGACGCGAGTTTGAGTACCAATGGAAGCAATTATAGCTGGGACTTTGGAGATGGTAATACCGGTACGGGCATAAATCCTATCCACATCTATAGCACCCCAGGTTTACAGTATAAAGTAGAGCTAACTGTTACCAATAATTGTGGTGGTGAAGACACTCGAGAATTTCGTTTAAACCAAATTGGCCTTGAAGAATTTGAAGCGCATGCGAGTATACGGATTTACCCCAATCCTGCCCGAGAATTTATTCACATCGATTATACCAGTCCTAATCTAGAGCTTCAAAATGCTAAAATTTACGATAGTCAAGGTAAGATGCTTCTTTCACAAGAGCTAAACAATGACAATAAGCAATCTTTAAATACGAGCCGATTAAGTCCAGGGTTCTATCAAATTATTGTGGAAACTAATTACGGATTTGTTAAGGATAAGATCTTAATTAAATAAGTACAAACCCCTATTTAGCGAAGGTTTTAGAAATGTGAGGCCTATTAAAAAGCTACCAATCTTAGACTTTTTAATAGGCTAATCACTCAGCGATTTCCTTTTTTTATCAGAACTTTACCTAATCTTTTAGCGTGAGCCTTTGCATCTAAGTCTCAGCAGAAAGAACTTTTTTTGCACTCAACCTTAATAAGCTCTGTTATGATAAATAAGAAAAATCCAAAGATTGATATTGAGAAATACCGGGTCCATTTCTTCTTAATTGGGCTTATCATAGCTCTTCTAGCGGTAATCTGGGTTTTCAACATTCGCTTCTATGACGATGAGATTGAAGCGCCAAAAACTATAGTTATTGATGGGGATGAAATAGTAATTCCCATTACAAGGCGTGAACCACCCAAAGCTAGTAGCGCACCTCCCAAAGAACTACCCAGCCAATTAGACATTATAGAGGATAATGCTATTGTAGATGAGGAATTAGACATGAGCGCCACTGAAACAGATGAAGATGAGTTTTTAAGTGAGAAGGATGTTCGGTACGTGGAAGGCGATGGCGCAATAGAGGTTATTACCGAAGAAGCCGAAGTACTAGAAGAACTCGAAGACCCCATTCCCTTTGCCTTGGTAGAATCTGTTCCAGTTTTTCCTGGTTGCGAAAGTGCCAAAGACAATGCAGAGCGAAAAGAATGCTTTCAGACTAAATTATTACAATTTGTTGGTGAGAACTTTGTCTATTCGGAAACTGCTAGGCAACTAAAAATTCACGGAAGAGTTATTGTTCAATTTGTTATTGAAAAAAATGGCCAGGTTTCTAATGTAGAAGTATTACGCGGGGTAGACCCTTGGCTTGACGATGAAGCCATTAGAGTAATAAGCGCACTTCCTTATATCCAACCTGCTAGCCAAAGAGGTAAAGATGTAAGAATGAGTTTTGTTGTGCCCATCACCTTAAAACTCGCCGAGTAGCCTACTAGTGAAATTACTATCTCCTTGCTAGTGTTCCTTATTTTCAAGCTGTGCACTAGCCTGTGTGGCAACTAGCGACTTCCTGAGCCAAAACTCTGAAAGGGGCCAGGGTTGCTTAGTAAGCGTATTTCTCGAGAACTTAAAAACAAGTGGCTTTGACACTAATAGCCTCGTGTACAAACTTTAGCTAGGCTTAATTTTCCTTGATTATAATCGTAGTTAAATTTCTTTAAGCCTCAGTCCTCTCCACTCTAAAGGCAAGCGGCCTGCATTTCCTATTTCGCTTAACTCAAATATTTGCTTGATACACAACATTTGCGCATGATCCAACATTTGCGCATGATCACAAATGCGCATGATCCAGAATCACGTCACTAAAAGGATAGGCATAAAAAAACCCTCCGAAAAATCAGAGGGTTTTGTTTTGTGCAGGCGGAGAGACTCGAACTCTCACACCTCGCGGCACTAGATCCTAAGTCTAGCGTGTCTACCAATTCCACCACGCCTGCGTTGATTAGGGCGGCAAATATACAGCTTTTAATAAACCCGCTACAAAATTTCTTGCTTTTTTTCCATCAATTTCTAATCGCTTATTAGTCGCTAAAGCATCTCTAATTCCTTAGTTTTGCTGCTCATATTTTAAACATGAAATCATTCGATTTAAAGGAACTTCCAAGTAAAGAGGCCCACGGGCATTTGCTTGCGGCAGTTGGCCCACGCCCCATAGCTTTTGCTAGCACAATTGATTCTGAAGGAAATGCAAATTTAAGTCCCTTCAGCTATTTCAATGTTTTCAGCTCTAACCCGCCAGTTTTAATTTTTTCTCCTGCAAGACGGGTTCGCAATAATACTACCAAAGACACTTTGCACAACGCCGAGTCTACCCGTGAAGTAGTTATCAATGTCGTTAACTTTGATATTGTACAACAAATGTCTCTGGCATCTACCGAATATGAAACGGGCACCAATGAATTTATAAAAGCAGGCCTAACTCCCATTGAATCTGATCTTGTTGCTCCTTTCCGTGTAAAAGAATCACCGGTGCAATTTGAATGTAAAGTAACCGACATAGTTGCTCTTGGAGATGAAGGGGGTGCTGGTAACCTCATTATGTGTGAAGTACTGCGGATGCATGTTGACGAAGATATGTTTAATGATAAGGGGATTACCGATAGCACCAAATTAGATTTAGTTGCTCGTATGGGGGGCGATTGGTACTGTCGTGCCAGTGGCGACGCTTTATTTGAAGTTGAAAAACCGATTCTAACTAAAGGTATAGGTATTGATCAAATTCCACCTCGCATCCGCAACAGCGTATTTTTAAACGGTAATGATTTAGGAAAACTGGGGAATATCGAGAGGTTACCTAATCAGCAGGAATTAGAGGAATTTGCAGAAAACTATAGAATCAAAGAAATTTTTAATAGTTCTAGCGACGGCATGGAAGCGCGAGAGGCCTTGCATCAATACGCCAAAGAGCTTTTAGATAATAACAAAGTAATTAAAGCTTGGAAAGCTTTATTGTGTGATAAATTAAATAGAATATAAGATGGAAGTATCCGGAATTGTAAAGCGGATTGGAAGCACTCAAGAAATCAGTGCTAAATTTAGAAAAAGAGAAATTGTTGTAACCACAGAGGAGCAGTATCCTCAGCATATTAGTATCGAATTCGTACAAGATAAGACTGACCTTTTGGATGGCTTTCGTGAAGGTGAAAAAGTTAATATCGGCATTAACCTGCGCGGGAGGGAATGGACTTCTCCACAGGGGGAAGTAAAATACTTTAATACCATAAACGGTTGGAAAATAGACCGAATGAATAGCAGCCCTGCGCCATCTAACTCTGCAGAGAATTCTGGTGCGTCGCCCGCCGCAAGCAGTAGCTTTGGCAATGCACCTACTATGGCTCCTTTAAATGATGATGCCGAAGACGATTTACCGTTTTAAGGCATTAAGGGGAAATGGCTAAAAGTTTTGCAAAGAGCTTCGAAGGGGCTTTCCGGTACTTATTACCGAGTCCTTTATCTATTGCATTAGTATTAAGCTTAATTGCCTTTTCCTTAGTTTGGCTATTCGGTGCAAACAGTTTTAGCCAAAATTTCACAAACTCAATTGATTATTGGATAGAGGGGCTTTGGCAAGCCCCTCTTCTTGTTTTTATGGTGCAGATGATGCTAATCCTAGTATTAGGACATAGCTTAGCACTGGCACCAGCCATTAAAAGACTTATAAACAAGCTGCTTAATTTAGTAGAAAGTCCAGCTGCACTTGCAGCTATGGTTTGTTTCTTCAGTATACTCGTTTCCTTTTTTAATTGGGGTCTGGGCTTAGTTTTCGGAGCCATTTTCGCTCAAAAAGCCGGTTTAAAACTTAGTCGCCAAAACCAAAACTTTAACTATGGTATTTTGGGTGCAGCAGGATATTCTGGCCTGATGGTATGGCATGGCGGTTTTAGTGGCAGTGCTCCTTTAAAAGTGGCCGAAGAACTTCATTTAAAAGAGTTAATGCAAGGTATCGACCTAGGGGCATACAGCCACAAATTACCCCTTAGTATTAGTATTGCTGAGACAATTTTAAGCCCCATGAACCTCGCTTGCTCACTAGCGCTATTAATTTTACTACCTAGTCTCTTATACCTATTAGCAAAATTCAACCGAGGAATATCAGACCATATTTTTCCTATTAAAGAAGCGGCTTCTTTAAGCAGAGAAACAAGGCTCCGTGGCGCGGAGAAACTTGACTTCTCTAAATACTTCGGACGAGCAATTGGTGCCGCAATACTGGCCCTTAACTTGATGATTATCTTCCGTGCCACAGACCTATCGTTTATGTCTCTTAACTTCATAAACCTCAGCCTCTTAGGCCTTTGTTTTCTTTTACACGGCAGTATCAACTCCTTTTTAGGTGCTCTTGATCAAGCCATTGGCGGAGCAGGTGGGATTTTAATACAGTTTCCGCTTTATTTTGGAATAATGGGTTTGATGAGCAACAGCGGATTGATATCGCAATTGAGTGAATTTTTTAGCAGTATTGCTAGTCCTCTTAGCTTCCCCATTCTTAGTCTTTTTAGTGCAGCATTGGTTAATGTATTCGTCCCTAGTGGTGGTGGGCAATGGGCCATTCAAGGAACTGTTTTAATAGAAACAGCGCTCCGCTTAGAAATCCCCTTAGGCAAAGCAGTTATGGCTTTAGCCTATGGCGACCAATTAACTAATATGATGCAGCCCTTTTGGGCCCTCCCCCTATTAGCAATCACAGGATTAAAGGCAAGAGAAATTATACCCTACACCCTCCTAATCATGCTGGCGGGATTTCTTATTTTTACCATTAGCCTATTAATGTTCTAATGCCAATATTTGAGTTAGATAAAGACTTCCTGTGGTTTCCAGAAGCTAGTGATTGGGATAAGGAAGACAGTATTGTAGCCGTGGGAGGAGATTTAGACTACCGCCGATTACAGAAGGCTTATCGGATGGGAATATTCCCTTGGAACGATCCCGACAACGAGTTATTATGGTGGAACCCTTTAGAGCGCATGGTACTGAGACCCAATGAGGTTAACATCACTAAAAGCTCCCGTAACTTGCTTAACCAAAAGAAGTTTGAGATTCGTTTCAACACAGCCTTTAAAGATGTATTACTCCATTGTCAGCAAATAAAACGCAGTAATCAACACGGCACGTGGATTACAGACGACCATATTAAGGCCTTTTTAAAACTACATGAACTAGGCGAAGCGGTAAGCGTTGAAGCTTGGCGCGAAAACAAATTAGTTGGAGGACTTTATGGTGTTGTTATCGGCTCATGCTTTATGGGTGAATCGATGTTTTCGAAGGAAAGCAATGCTGGGAAAATTGCCTTTATAAGCCTATGTAAAAGACTACAGCATTGGGGCTTCCGTATTATTGACTGCCAGGTTTACAATAAATATTTAGCCAGCCTAGGTGCCTACCCAATGCCTAGAATGCGCTTTATGGATGAATTAGAGTTAGCCATTCATGAGAACCTTGACTTGGAAGAGGTGTTTAGGAATTAAAGTTTCTACAATGAAAATGAAATGGCTCAGCTTCTTTTGTCTCCTATTTATTGGCATCTACGCCAGTGCACAAGGCAGTGTAGACTTACTAAGCTTTAATCAGCAACGCTTAGATTACAATCAAAAAGGCATGTTAATTTTAGGCTCATGGGCTTTAGGAAACATGGCTGTCTCTAGCTTCAAACTACAAGCAGCAAATCCAGAAACTAAGGCTTATCACCAAATGAACCTTGCCTGGAATGCAGTAAATCTCGCCATTGCTGGTTTTGGTTATTACGGTAGTATCAGCGCTTCCGCAGATTTGAGCTTAACCGAAAGTATCTTAGAGCAAAATAAGATCTCAAAAATACTTCTCTTCAATTCGGCACTTGATCTTGGCTATATGTTAGGCGGTGCTTACCTAATGGAAAGATCAAAAAACAGTGATCAAAAAGCTCGTCTAAACGGCTTTGGCAAAGCAGTGATTGTAAACGGGGCCTTTTTATTGATTTTTGATAGCATCATGTATTACATGCACGCTAGCCATGAAAGTAGCATCTTAATCCCTATTCTAGAAAAAGTGCAAATTGGCTCTAATAACATTAGTTTCCGCTGGCAGTTTTAAGTCTTGCGTACATCGAGGGCATCGCGCAAAGCATTGCCAATAAGCATAAAAGCCAAAACTAGCAGCATTATAGCAAGACCCGGTATTATAGCGAGATGGGCTTTACCCATTATTAAATAAGAATAATGATCTTTAATCATCGTTCCCCAAGTTGGCGTTGGAGGCTGAGCACCGATACCCAAAAAACTTAAACCACTTTCAATTAAAATCGCAGAAGCAAAGTTTGCTGCTGAAATAACAATGAGAGGCGCTAGAATATTAGGTAGAATATGCTTCACAATAATATATAAATCACTAAATCCAAGCACCTTCGCAGCTTGAATGTATTCTTTTTCCTTAATACTTAATACCTGACCTCGAACAACACGAGCCACTTCTACCCACATGGTAAAACCAATAGCAATGAAAACTTGCCAAAAGCCTTTTCCTAAAGCCAAAGTAATCGCAATTACCATCAGTAATCCTGGTATAGACCAAATAACGTTAATGAGCCACATGATAAGCTTATCTGGCCATGAGCCATAGTAAGCCGCGAATGCCCCCAAGGGTATCCCAATTAACAGCGAGATAAAAACGGCCAAAAAACCTACCATTAACGATATTCTTGCTCCTACAACCAAACGGCTTAGCATATCGCGCCCAAAACGATCGCTACCAAACCAGAAAACTCTTTCCTGTAAGTACAGTTTGCTTTCAATCTCATTTTGCGAATAGAAAGGGGCTAAATTCACTTTCTTTTCTAAACCCTCATTACTTGGAAAAGGACGATAAAAAACCATAGAGTCCCTTTGCCGAATCGTACTAATCGGAATGAGTTCTGCAGTTTTTTCTTTACCCAAGAACCAATCACTTAATTTTAATTTTTTAGTATTCTCTTGGATAGGAAGCACTAAAAACTGTGCCTTAAAACCAGGGTCTTGATTGGCAATACTAAGGTTCATAGCGTTAGCATTACTGGTCTTATCGGGGATAATTAGATAGGCAAATAGAGCTAAAAAAGAAGCTATCAGAATAATAGATATTCCGATAGCTCCTAAAGGGTCTTTAATTATTTTTCTAAAAGTGCTCAAGAACCGTAAACCGCGCTTAAGTCGCTTAGCACCTGAACCGCTTCAAATAAATACAAATCTTTGCGCAAGCCCTTATGCCAATTTTCATTTTTAGTTTTGGCCTCCTCATTAGCCTCAACTGCCTCAATATCTTCTTGGTTATTACTGAGCGTTAAAAGCTGAGAACTCTGACGCATACCTTTATACTTCTTAGCCTCCTCGCGGTAGTCTTGTTGCTCTTTTCTAAAACCATCGAGATTCAAATTAATCTCCGAGTTTTCTCTTTCTTCTTTAATCCAACGGGCATATTCCTCAATTAGCGCAAATTTAGCGGTAGTATCCACTCTTAGTTTACTTTTGTGTACCAGATTAGGATATTGACTAACTCCCGGTCCCCATACCTCATATTCGGCTTCTTCAATCTCATCATATGGCAAGGCAAAATCTTGTTCCTTCTCTCCAGAAGGGATATACATATAATTATCAGGCAGTACAATATCAGGCCTTACGCCTTTCAACTGTGGGGTTCCGCCATTAATTCGATAATACTTTTGAATGGTCAACTTTAATGCTCCCAATGGTTTTAAATCGTTATAAGTTAAACTTACCGCGCGATCCATATCTACAACATTCTGTACGGTTCCTTTACCAAAAGTAGACTGACTGCCAATGATGAGGCCGCGTTTGTAATCTTGAATGGCGGCAGCAAAAATTTCCGAAGCTGATGCACTAAACTGATTTACCATTACCACTAGAGGGCCGTCGTACACTACCCCATTGTCGCGGTCTCTCAATACTTGGGGTCTACGCCCAGATGCCTTTACTTGCACTACCGGACCTTCGTCAATGAACAATCCTACAATGTCTATAACACTTTGCAAGCTTCCACCTCCGTTATTACGTAAGTCAAGAATCACCCCACTTACATTTTCTCTTTTTAGCTTTTCTAGTTCTTTTTCTACATCCTCGGCACAGTCGTGATTGGAATCTCCGTAAAAGTCAACATAGAATTTAGGCAATCGGATATAACCTATTTTATTATCTCCTTCGCCAATTAAGCTCGATTTTGCGAAGGTAGATTCCAGCTCTACAATGTCGCGAATAATAGGAATTACCATTTTTGTTCCGTCGAGCTTACGTACGGTCAACTTAACCTCAGTGCCTTTAGGACCCCGAATATGTGTTACCGCTTTCCGCACACTTAAGCCAACCAAATCAACGACCTCACCATCTTCTTGCTCAACTTTTAATATTTTATCGCCTACCTCTAAGTCGCCTTGTTTCCAGCAGGGACTGCCCACTATAACTTTAGTAATTGTAACATAATCACCTTTTTGTGAAAGCTGTGCACCGATACCTTGTAATTGGCCAGTCATGTTAATCTCAAAATCCTCTTTCTTCTCTGGAGCAAAATACTGGGTATGTGGATCATAAACCAGGGTAATTGCATTTAGATAAGCAGAGAGCCAATCCATACGTTCCATATCATCGAGGGTCTTAAACCAGTCTTCATGCAATTCCAGCTCCTTCTCCCTCGCCTTAATCTCCATTTCTTGTAAGCTTAAAGGCGCTTCCCCTTCTACAGCAGTAGAATCATTATCCTCATCAAGCATCTCATCCAGCCTATTAAGAACTCTATACTTGAAGTATTTGCGCCAGCGATCCTTTAATTCTTCCCTGTCTTTCACGAAGTCTAATTTCTCATCGTCTGTCTCAAACACTTCTTTGCGCTCTAGGTCAAAAGGTTGAGCCAATATTTCCTTGTAGAAGCCCTTAACCTCGGCATAGCGCTTCTCATAAATAGCGTAGGACATCTCAAAAAAGCCCAGTTGAGCAATTCTAATTTGATCATCGATATCCGTACGATGTTGCTCCATTTCTGCCACATCACTAGCTAACAGAAAACGCTTGTTATAGTCTAAGCTTTCTAAAAAATTATTAAATACCTTTTGGGAGAAATCATCATTCAAATCTTGGGGCGAAAAATGATTGGAGTTTAAAACTTGATAAATGAGATTTAGGATTACTTTATCCTTCTTTTCTTCTTTACCAATTGGATTATAAAACCCTAAGCCTAAGCCTAGTATCAGGAGTAAAAACAGATATCTAAACTTATTGACTACCTTAATATATTGCATAGAAAACGACCTACTTAAAAGTTTGTTAAAAAGGGCTTTAGAAATATTAGCCTACCAATAGGTAACATTACTTTTGCCGTGTTCAAAGAGAACATAAAAGGTAAAAGTAAGTTCTTTTTAAAGACCAATTATTCCTTCAAGCGCTAATTCTTAGTTAAAATGCGATTTTTAATAAACCTGCTCCTCCTCTGCTTCAGTCTCTCTGCTTTTTCTCAAAACACTCAGTTTACATTTAGTGGCTACATTAGGGACGCAAAAACTGGTGAAGAACTGATTGGTGTAAATGTAGTTATTCCCGAATTAGGAGAAGGAACTAGCACCAATCTTTATGGCTATTACTCACTGAGCCTTAAGCCGAGAGTTTACGAGGTTTCTGTACAGTATATCGGTTACCAAACAAAAACCCTTAAAATAGATCTACAGCAAGATCTAAAAATGAATATTGAATTAAGTGAAAATACAACTCAGTTAAATGAAGTAACCGTTACCGCAGAAAGGCAAGACCAAAATGTTAGCAGTGTTGAAATGAGTGTGGTAGAGCTCGACATGAAAGACGTTAAAAAAATGCCGGCCCTTTTAGGAGAAGTTGATATTATAAGAAGTCTCACGCTTTTACCAGGAATTAGCACCATCGGTGAAGCGGCCAATGGCTTTAATGTGAGAGGCGGAAACAGCGACCAGAATTTAATTCTACTTGATGAAGCACCGGTATACAACTCTTCTCACCTTTTTGGCTTTTTCTCAATTTTCAATGCCGACGCGGTCAAAGATGTCAAGCTGTATAAGGGAGGTATTCCTGCTCGCTACGGCGGCAGATTAAGCTCTGTGGTAGATGTTCGTCAGAAGGACGGTAACAATAAGGAGTTTAGTGGAACTGGAGGAATCGGATTACTATCTAGTAGATTACTGCTAGAAGGACCAATCCAGAAAGAAAAATCTGCTTTCATGGTGGCGGCTCGACGCTCTTATGCAGATATATTTTTAGGACTAAGTCCAGATTCAACCATTAGCCAAAACACCCTTTACTTTTACGACTTAAACACTAAACTCAATTATATTTTTAGTGATAAGGATCGACTGTACCTAAGCGGTTATTTTGGTCGTGATGTTTTCGAAATTAATGATTTATTCGGTTTTGATTGGGGGAATGCCACCGGGTCATTGCGATGGAATCACCTTTTTAGCGATAAGCTATTTTCCAATTTCACTTTTGTTTTTAGCGACTACACTTATACCTTAGGTACGGCCGAAGATGCGGAGTTTAACTTCCGCTTAAAATCAACCATTCAAGATTACCACTTCAAGAATCAATATAACTACTACTTGAGTAGTAAGAATGAAATTGAGTTTGGTGTGGAGGGAGTGTACTACCGCCTAAAACCAGGCGAGATTACGGGTAATGTAGAGTTAGCTCTACAAGAAGAGTTTGCCTTGGAGCCTTCTATTTACTTTAGCCAGGAATTAGACCTAGGTACCCGATGGACCTTACAATATGGTTTACGCTATTCCTCTTTTTACAATTTAGGTGCACAAAAAGTTAGAAGCTACCTTAACCCAGAACTACCCAATGCCGATGAAGTTCTTAGCGTTAGGGACTATCAAGCAGGCGAAATTGTTCAGGCTTACAATGGACTTGAAGGCTTAGAGCCAAGATTTTCTGCTAATTACCGCATAGATGACCAGCGCAGTATTAAAACCAGTTACAATCGAACAAGACAATACATTCATCTCATTAGCAATACGTCGTCTCCCACTCCCGTAGATTTGTACCGCCCTGCAGGACGTTATATTAAGCCAGCTACGGTAAATCAAGTGGCTGCAGGTTACTTTCAAAACTTTGATAATAACCGCTACGAGGTTTCCTTGGAAGGCTATTACAAGGACTTTAACAATATTGTGGATTATCGCAATGGCGCAGACTTAATTTTTAATGAGACCATTGAAACGGAGATTCTTTCTGGTATTGGTCGCTCTTATGGTTTAGAATTTTATCTGCGTAAGCGCGAAGGGCGCCTTAGTGGTTGGCTGAGCTACACCCTTTCTAAAACGGAATTAAAGGTAGAGAATGACGATCCTCGCTTGGCCATAAACGCCGGAGAATGGTATGCTGCCAACTACGATAAGCGTCACGATATTTCCTTTGTCCTTAACTACCAGCTCACAGAAAAATGGGATTTAGGTATGAACTTCACCTACCAAACAGGAAGGGCTATTACTCCTCCTGAAGGGAGATATGTTTTTGAAGATTACAGTGTGCCCATTTATCGAAGCCGAAATAGCCTGCGTATTCCCGATTACCACCGTTTAGATCTATCCGCTAATTACACTCCTAAAAAAGAGCCTAATAAGAAGTTTTACAGTTCGTGGTCGATCGGTCTATATAACGTTTATGCTCGTCGGAATGCCTACTCGGTTTACTTCGAGCAAGCACCTACCCCCGACGGTGCAATGGCTCCAAGCTTTAATACCCGTGCTATGCAGCTTGCCATTTTTGGCACTATCATACCTTCTGTAACCTGGAATTTTAATTTTTAAAATGAAGATACTATCTAAAATCAGCTTAATCTTCTTGGCCTTAATTGTAGTATCCTGTCAAGATCCCATCGATATTGATGTGCCTACCGGTGAAATTGAATTGGTAATCAGTGGTCAAGTCTCTAATAAAGATAGCGCCTTTGTTAAAATCAGTACCACTTCTGAATACTTTTCCAACGAAGAGGTTAACTATATTAGTGGCGCACGCGTAAGTATTTGGGAAGGCAATACCGAAATGGCCGTGCTAAGTGAAAGCAGTAACCGAAAAGGCTATTATTCTAGCGATTTCAGCGGTTCGATAGGGAACATCTACCACCTAGAAATCGAAATTAATGGCGACTACCCTTCTAACTTTCTGGGAGAATGGGTTTCTGCAGCAGATACCTTAAGAGCCTGCCCAGAATTAGATAGCTTAAAACAAGAAACCCTAAATAGAACTACTAACCCGCGTGCATTTAGAGAGGGCGAATATGCTTTAATGTATTTTGGAGATATACCCGACACTAAAAATTTTCTGCGCATAAAACGAACTCTCAACGACTCGGTCTTTGCCAGAGAAATTATCATTTTTGATGACTTTGGAGTAGATGGTGCTTATTTCGGTGGTAGTGAATTCCCTGCTGTTTCTATATATGGTCCTTTTGAAGAACCTGAAATGGGCGAAGATCCCGATAGCCTTAGGGTTCGCATTGAAAGTATCTCGGCAGACTTTGAAGCCTTTCTAACTTTAGTGAACAGCCAACAACAAGTAGGATCCCCATTTGACGCGCCTCCGGCCTTAGTAATAGGCAATATTCACCGCAAGGGCGATGTGGAGGATTATGCCTTTGGATATTTTAGCGTGGTAGGAACGAATAGCAATGGTTTGCGATATCAGCCTTAAGCTAAAATTGTAGCTTTGCTCAAAACCATTTTTGTGGAAGAAAACAATCTCAGTCACTGGGCCTTAAACTGGCTTATGGATCAAGGCGTTAGTCAGGTTTATGCAGAAAGAATGACCCTAGCGATAGATTTTTTCTTTGTGATTGTTATTAGCCTGCTGGCTGATTTCATAGCACGAAGAGTGATACTTAGAGTCGTAGCTCGCTATGTGAAGCGTTCTAAAAACAACTACGATGATGTCTTTCTAGAAAAAAGAGTCTTTAAAGGACTGGCCCATCTGGTGCCGGCTCTGGTAATTTATTATAGTTTACCTTGGCTTTTTGACGAACTTACCGATACGGTTCTTTTACTACAAAAAGTTGTAATCATTTACGGCTTGGTGATGGTCATTGGTGTGATACAAAAGTTTTTGAAAGCTTTGGAGCACATGGCTTTGGCGAATGATCACTTTGAAGGGAAACCTGTTAGCAGTTATATTCAAGTAATACTAATTGTGGTTTATATCGCAGGTGGCGTTTTTATCATCTCTACCTTAGTGGGAAAAAGTGCGGTAACGGTTTTAACCACCTTTGGTGCTGCTACTGCCGTTATATTATTAATTTTCCGAGATACCCTTTTAGGACTAGTAGCGAGTATTCAAATTTCTGGCAACGATATGGTCCGCATTGGCGACTGGGTCAGTATGCCTAAATACGGTGCCGACGGAGATGTTTTAGAAATAAACCTCACTACCGTTAAAGTGCGCAATTGGGATAAAACGATTTCCACGGTGCCAACCTATGCCTTTATCAGCGACAGCTTTGTTAACTGGCGAGGTATGACCAATTTAGGTGTACGGAGGATCAAACGCAGCATTAATATTGATTTACAAACGGTTAAGTTTATTAGTCCCGAAATGCGGGATAAGTTTTTAAAGTATGAACGGATAAGTAAGTTCATTACCGAAAGGCAAAAAGAAATTGATGAGGATAACGAAAAAAATAAGAGCGATAAAAGCGTTTATCTGAATGGTAGACAAATGACTAACCTAGGTTTATTTAGACGATATGCTGAAGCCTACTTGGCAGAGCACCCTAAAATAGCTAATAATGAAACCTTGATGGTACGTCAGATGCAAGCCACAGAGATGGGCGTACCCTTGGAGATTTACTGCTTTAGTGCTGATATTGAATGGTTAAAGTATGAAGGTATCCAGAGTGATATAATGGACCATTTACTTTCTGCGGTTAGCTATTTTGACTTGGCCGTTTTTCAAAGACCTTCTGGAAACAATTTCCGTGACTCTTTTAATTCGGAGCCTGCTAAAGAGGTATAAATAAAGGTAATCGCGGCTTAGCGATAAGCCCTCCCCTTCCATTTTTTATTTACTGGAAGGGCAATTAAAATAAGGCTAATCAAGATATAAAAAGGATAAAATAGAGCCGAGAGAAAATAGCCTTTCACTAAACTTTCCTGACCGGTACGCTTAGCAAAATCATTTAAAAGCGGATAATCCAATGCAGCTTTTCCTAAAAATGCCAATACCACTAAAGGTAAACTTGTCCAACTAAGCGCTAAAGACATACTGAAACTAAACACCAAAGCTAGGTTACAGTAAGCGACTATCAGGGCCACAATTTTCGCGAAGTTACTCGGATAAGCTACTGTTTTTGCTCCCCAACGAACACGCTGACTAAAGAAACTTGTCCAATCCTCCGGCGCATCGGTTTGCACACTTGCTTGTGGTACAGCTCTTATGCCAAGGCTTTTATCTTTGGCCGCCGCTTGCACTAAAAAGCTATCATCCCCACTGGCCCAATTTTCGCCCACGGTTTTAAAACGAGACCAAATCCTACTTTCATATGCCATGGCAGCACCATTAGCCATAATAGGCCTGCCTAAGGATGTTAGAGCGAGACCGCTCATCTGCAGACTTAAGAACTCGAAAGCAGCAAAGCGGCTAATAAAGTTTGGCTTAGGTAGCATTCTAACTAAGCCTAAAAAAATCTCTCCGCCGGCAGTTTGCCTTTTGTCTATGAGCTCTTCCAAAAATTTGCTCCCTAATATAACATCCGCATCAAGTTGAATAATGAAACCTGTTGGTAATTGCTCCATCGCCTGAGATAAAGCCTGTTTTTTACCGGGTAAGCTAGAGCTACAGATTAACTTGGTCCTTAGTTTAGTTCTACTTAAAGAATGTTTTAAACTTTCCAAATGCGCTTGCGCAGAATGATCATCAACCACGTAGAGAGTAAAGGGACCATTATAACTTTGACTTTCCAGCGATTGTAAAAGAAGGGGAAACTTATCGCTATCATTAAAATGCGCAACCAATATAATTAGGTTAGATTCAAGCGGTTTCTGCGGCTTATTTTCTGTCTTAAAATCAAGCCTTAAGCTTCTCAAGCCTTTTCTTAACAAAAAGTTGAGACCCAAATAAAATAGGGAAGAACTTAAAAGTAAAGCAGATATTCCTAGCAAGGCCATAGCGGCCAAAAGTATTACATTATTTTTGGCCCTAGAGATGGAGAAAATAATTTTAGGAATTGATCCAGGCACCCAAATTATGGGATACGGAGTATTACGAATAAAGTCTAAAAAGGCTGAATTAGTGCACCTAGACAGTATTAAGTTTAAGGTAAAGGACTCCGCAATTTTGCGACTAAAAGAAATCTTTGAAAGTACCCTCGGCCTCATTGAAACCTATCTCCCCGATGAAATGGCAGTTGAGGCACCATTTTTTGGCAAGAATGTGCAAAGTATGCTCAAACTAGGCCGTGCGCAAGGCGTTATTATGGCGGCTGGTCTGTACCGAAATATACCGATAGAAGAGTACGCCCCGCGAAAAATTAAACAAAGCATTACTGGTAAAGGAGCAGCAAGTAAAGAGCAGGTCTATGCGATGCTTGAAAGAACTTTCGAGACCAAGCTTGAAACAAAATACTTGGACGCATCAGACGGCTTAGCCGTGGCATTATGCCACCACTATCAATCCAGTAATCCTTTAGCGGGGCTTCAAGGAAAAAATTCTTGGGATAAATTTATACGCAATAACCCAGATCGGATTAATTAAGCTTAGAACGAATGGAGGCAGCATATTCTTCCATTTGTGTAGAAGTAAACTCCAGCTTCTTTCTGCTAAAGTCGATATCACTTACTGCATTTATCGGTATCAAATGAATATGAGCGTGTGGTACCTCTAAACCTAGTACCGCAACACCCACTCTTTTGCAGGGAATTGCTTTTCCAACGGCATGCGCAACTTTCTTTGAAAACAGCATCAATTCTTGGTACTGCTCATCTGGCAGGTCGAACAGGTAATCCACCTCCTTTTTAGGAATCACTAAAGTATGCCCTCCATGCAGTGGCATGATATCTAGAAATGCATAGCAATTATCAGTTTCAGCAATTTTATAACTCGGAATTTCTCCAGCAACTATTTTAGAAAAGATTGAAGCCATATTAATCCATGCTTACTTCAATAATCTCAAAACTCATCAAGCCTGCCGGAGTAGTAATTTCCGCAATATCGCCCACCTTCTTTCCAACTAGGCCTTTACCAATCGGACTATTAATAGAAATTTTAGCATTTTTCAAATCCGCTTCATTCTCACTTACCAAACGATAAGTCATGGTAGCACCATTTTTACTATTCTTTATAACCACCTTAGAGAGCACCATCACTTTAGATGTGTCTACCTTTGAGCTATCCAGCAGGCGTGCGTTGGATAAGCTGTCCTCTAGCTTACTTATCTTCATTTCCAAAAGACCCTGAGCCTCTTTAGCAGCATCATATTCAGCATTTTCCGAAAGATCACCTTTATCCCTCGCTTCTGCAATTTGGTTTGAAATACGGGGACGCTCCACCGACTTCATATGTTCTAGCTCTTTTTTAAGTCTTTCAAGACCTTCGGGAGAATAATAGTTTATCGCCATTTTGTGTGAGTTTTAGCAAACAAAAAAAAGACCTCAGAGAGGTCTTTTCCTAATGCAAATATATAAAATATTGGATTCTGATCGAATACTATAAAGATACCGATACTCCTATGCTATGTACACCGTCGAAAAATGATGTACTACGGTAAGAATAGTCTAGACCGAACATGTTATCATTATTCTTGCTAAGGGGTAAGTCAAGCGACATACCAGCACTGAAGCCCGTAAAGACAGTCGTGGTAACTTCGAAATCACGGTTATCCCAAAGGGTATAACCCGCTCTAAAGCTTAACAACTCTTTAAAACTGTACTCAACTCCTGCTGTATACAAGTCTTTTTCAAAAGAATTTGATTGAAATGATCCCGCGACGGTTAGTCTTTGCTGTTCAAACTCAAAATCATAGCTACCACCAATGGAAAGTGTCGTCGGTAATTCGAAGGCTTCACTTCTTTCGCTGAACTCTTGAGCATAACCTCCTTGTGGCACTACTAAAGTAACAGACTGACCTTCTCCATCATACCGAGCAGCTGGTCCAATATTTCTCAAGGTAATACCAAACTTCACTTGTTCTCTCTTACCAGTAACGTACTGCACACCCGCATCAACGCTAGCTGAAGTAACGCTCATGTCCACCATACTAGTAGTGTAAATCTTAACATTTACCCCACCACGAATCGACTTGATAAAGCGTTGTGCATATCCTAGGCCAATTATAGCTGTAGAAGGACTAATTTCACCTATCCCTCCATCCGGATTGTCGATTGTAGTCCTTTCCCAGCTACCGTAGTCAAAAGACACGAAATTAGCCGAAAGCACTCCATTAGACCCTACTGCCTGATTAAAGCCTGCAGCATTGATATTAATGCCTGCGCCTACCATCCACTGGGTGTTGGTAAAAGAAACCTCGGTTCCTTCCGTAGAAGCTATACCCGCAATATTAATAAAGGATGATTGTACACCGGTTACACCAGCGACATTAACACCTCCCCAACCAGAAGCTCTAGCCCAGGGGTTAATTAATAACTCAGGTGCTCCTGCCGAACCAGCTCTTTGTGGGTTACCTGCCTCTACGCTCAAGCCAGTGGCTAATAAGCAGGCGGTAATTGCAATTTTGTTGAAGTATCTCATGTGTTTGTTCACGTTATTTCGTTCTTAAAAGGCGTTAAGGTCAACAGGTCTTAAGCTACCCATCCACTTAATAACCTTCTGTCCAGCCGCACCAGCATCAATGTGAAGTAAATAAATCCCACTAGCGATCGGTACATTGAACTCATTCTTAAGATCCCACTCCGTAAAAGTTAGGGAGTTATCCTTATTAATGGTTCTTACTAAAGTACCATTGGGCATGAAAATATTAATCTCACAACGTGGTGGTAGGTTAGTAATCTTCACAATATTATCTAACTGTCCATCTTCATAACCTGAAGAGCCATAATAAGGATTAGGAACCACACGTATTTGATCCAGTGCTGAATTAGCAACGTCTAGGTCATTGGTAATCGACTGTAGGCCATCCATAGAGAATTCATACAAAGGATTTCCGTTGTTCTCCATATCACTTGATCTTCCAAATGGACTCTGAACACGGATCTCTACTCTAGCTTCAGTAGGAATATCGCGGTAATCGTCGAAAGCAAACTGATTACTAGAAAGCATTCCAACAGAACACCAAGTCATCGAACCCCAAACTGAAGTTCTAGTTAGCGAGCTACCGAAATTCTCAAACTCAGCTTTCAATGGATAATCATCAATGGCATCACCTTGGTAAGTAAGGTCAATTGTTTGATTATTAACAGTACCGGAATCTGCTAGGACATAAATAACGTGCATTCCACCCGCTGCGAAAGTTCCCAGTTTTTGGGTAAGGTTTGCAGTAGGATTCCACAGCATATCATCACCATTCTCACTCTTTAACCAAGAGTTTTCAGCAATAACTAGGTTAAGACGACTTCCTGTTTCAACATTGTAAGCGTAACCTGGGAAATAACTCCAGCCAGTACTAGATGGATCAGGTACTAATTCTCCTGTTGAAGTCTTATTAAGACTAGCGCCAGAGCGTAAGCGGAAAGTGCTTACACCTCCATCGTTAGCTGCTGCTAGGTTACCCATTTCTAAAACAGGTACACGTGACCACTTTTCTGGGTCTGGTGAAATTACCACATCAATATTCGGTAAATCACTAATCGGATACATGCGGTTAAAATTGTTACCATCACGTAAAGGATAACCAGGGCTTTGATCACCAACTGGTGAGCCAGATGGTGTTCCGGCTAAAGGAACATTACTCGCTAATGCAACTGGTCCCCAAGTTCCACCTAATATAGTTTCGAACTCTCCTTGTGGATCTACATTATTATCACCAGCAGAGTAATCATTATAATAGTAAGCTGGTAAATTCTCATCGTCTGTGATGTCGTTAGACCCCGCTAATATCCAGTTTGTAGGATTATTGGCATCCGAATCTGCTAAACCTGATAGCCATGGCTTGGTTGCATCCTCATAAATTATAGTTCCACCGATCACACCATTATTAAGCGAACCTTCACGCTCTAAACCTGGAGCAATTGCCTCATTAATTGTAATGCTAAAACCAAGCGGATCACCAGTTATATTGCTAACGACTATCTGCTCAGCAGAATAGTCTATCCCTTGCTCACTTTCATCTATCACAGTATCTCTCTGCAAGTCAATCAATTCCCAAGAGCGAGTATTATTAAGATCTGTAAAACGCAATTGGTACGAGCCATCCCCAATTTCATAAGGATCTACCACCTTAATTTCAACAGGAGCGAAGCCAGATAAGTAAGTAACTTCCTGAGAAGAACCCTCACTTATAATTCTTTCTTCGGTTTCCGTATTAACACGTAAATAATTCGTTCCATTTCCTTTACCAGCGATGCGTGTAATTTCTATCAAATCACCCCATTCACTATTCAGAGTAGTACCATTATTACGGCTTTCTATCTTACTTGGTATTCCTAAATAAGGTTTAGAGTTTTCCCCAATATTTCTACGTCCCGCTAGATATGGAGTTTTTTGTCCATTAGCGTTATCGCCACTAATACCTGGCACAAAGGTCAAATAGTCGTTTTGAGCATATGCCAAAACATAGAAATAGTATTCTTTATGATTAACTAAACCACGACCACCTTCTGCGAAAGCATCTTCTAAAACACGGTAGCTTAACTTAATTCCGTTATCGGTAGCAGCAATGGTCATGTCTTGCGGAGTTAATGGATTACCCAATAAGTCTGGTGATTCAAAATAATTCACCAATTGACCAATGCCATTTTTCAAGTCAGACTGTGCGATTAAGCGAGATTGTGAAACATCGTATAATTCATCAACACCTACATCTGCATTAGCCACTTGGAAAATCTGGAATCCTTCGAAAACATAATCAAAATATAGTGCTCTTCTTGCACTGTCAATCTGTGTTGCCGTCCAGTTTGGATCTGGTGGAATTCTCGGATCAGTTTGAACATATCCGATAGTCTCTTCACCGAATGGATCTATGAAGTTAATTAATAATTCACGGTCCAATTCAACAATCTCTACATCTGGTGCATTAGGTCCATCTAATACTTGAAAACAGTTGTCGAATAATTGCTGAGCCTTATCGTCTGCTACAATCACGTCATTTACAGAGGCAAAAAGGTCTTGACTAGTAAAGTTTCTAGCCCACACCGCACCAGTAGTAATAAAGTTTAGCGCTCCAGGAGCAAGTGAGAAAGGACCAGCACAGTGAAGTCCACGCTTATCCGCCTGATTATTAGGAGATTCAAACCAATCTCTGTCCGAAGTAGGTTCAGTAAAACCAGTAGTGTCAAATGAATTTCCTGGGTAGGCAAATTTTGTTACCTCCAAGGAAGGATCGTTATTATTATAGCCATCACCGTTGCCGGGATTACCTTTTCCTGCTGGACTCTCTACCACTAAAGAACGTCCATCTTTCCAAAGGCTATTCAATAAGTTATAAAACTCTTGAGCTGTATTCGGATCGGTTGTTCCCGGAGGGCCATTAAAGTTATTAGAGTTGTTGTAATACATGAAACCCGACATAATGATACGCTCATTAAGACCGATTGACTCATCTTCAGCCACACAAATTCCGTCAATACGAACCCCATCAACACAACCATCACGATCATTATCTAGACCATCGCCATAATCTGCGAATGGACCTTGGAAGAAGTCAAAACCTACGGCTGGAGGATTTGCTCCATAGCCTAAGGCTCCTTCGTCGTCTGTATCACCATTGTAAACATAACCTAAACCACGAGCGATATCAGAACCGATAATATCATCAAAAGGGTTTCCTAAATCCGCGTCAAACCAAGTACCAAAATAAGTATCTCTTAAACGGAAAGTAGAACGGTTGATGATACGATAGTTATTGAAAGTCATGTTGTTTACCTCATCATTTGCAGTAAAGGCAAATGCTTGTGCACGAATTTCAAAACCTAAAGAAGCGGCATTAGTTTCAGTATGTATATTTCCTTTATCATTATATACCCACCAGATAGTTTGATCACCATAAAGTAAGTCTACTTCCTTATCTTGACAATCAGCCTCACGGGTAAAGTCGTAACCTGGGTAATCCCACTCATACTCGTAAAAGCCAGGGATACCGTTAGTATCAGATTCACCAAAAGGGGCTAATTTATAGGGTAAACTTCCGTTGATGCCATTTCCTGGCCATTCGATAATGCTTTCTGGAATATTACCAGCATATCCTGGGAAGCGTGCTTCAGTATCACAAGTTGGGTCTTCTTTACAGTCGATCCACGCTTTATGAGTTTCCACCTCCGAACGATAAACCGTCCATTGCTGGTCATACTCTTGACAAGTTTCTTCTGTAATTGAAGCATCATCATCAAGAGGTCCAGGCCAATAATCCACACCGCTTTGACGATAGGTCATTGCAGCAAGCTTTAATTGATCGGCATCATCGTAACCACCCAACCAAAGGGCACCAGCAAACATAGAGTGCTTATTACTTCCTTTTGGCACTTCATACTGGGCATCATTTAAATCCCACCACATGTCGCCACCACCAAGGATACGCGCTCTTACGTTGTTAATATTTAAGTCAGTTTGTGCTGTTGCCGGGGCACAACCTTCCGCCAATGCCTCTAGAGCCGACTTTTTGTTGTTATTGCCATGCGGCTTTTCTTTAGCGCTTAGGCCTCCAAAGCCTAGGCTTAATACTAAAGAGTATGCTAAAAAGTTTCTGAATTTCATGCAGTTACTTCTTTAAATTTAAAAATTATACGCAACTCCCAAACGGAAGCGACGAGGCAGAGATACATTAAATGGACTAACCATTCTACGGTTATACAAGTCAATAAAAGCTTGTTCGCTTATTTGACCTTGAGTCTGGGCTTGTCCAGCTTGAGAGGCTAAGAAACCGTCATCATCAGGACTGCCAGTAAAAGGATAAACGTTTACAACGTTCATGGTGTTCAGAGCATTTAAAACCTGAATGTAGACATCGATAGTCTTACGACCGCGCGCATCTAACATAAAGCTTTTGTTCATTCGTACATCGAAGGTTACTTGCCATGGTAAGCGAGCACCGTTTATCTGTCCTTCAGTTTGCGCACTAGAAGATGCAGCCGCTGTAACAGCGTAAGCACGATCACGACGTGTATAAGGGCGACCAGACAAAGCACTTGTGGTAACGTTTATACCAAAGTTTTCAAGAATTTTTTTGCCGTTAATTTTTGGGCCATTGTACTGATTACCTCTACCATATCTCCAGTCAAGACGTACCAAAATCTGGTGACGGTTATCGTAGTCAAATGGCAATAACGTTCTTAATGAAGCGGCACCTGCTCTAGCCAAGTTGGCACCAGTAGTAGCACTGGAACCAGTACCATTAGCAAACTGTAAGGTATAGTTCGCATCAATTTTGATATTGTTGGTACGACGCATTTCATATTCTAACTGGAAGCCTTTTACAGTTCCAAAGTCACGGTTACCGTAAGCTATATAAGTAATAGGATAAGCTTCTGGGTAATTCACCGCTTGTAATAAGTCGCGTAACTCACGGTAGAAGGCAGCGATTTTAAGAGCCGACTTTTTAGTAAGAGCTTGCTTAAATGCTAATTCGTATTCCGTTGTTTTTTGAGGTAATAAGTTAGGGTTATTCAAAATCCCTCCATTTCTCAAGTTGGTAAGATTCAAGTAGTCGAATGGATCTAAGCGTGAAAAGCCAGTAGTAGGACGCTGCGCTAACACATCGTAGTGTGCGATAAAAATAGCCTCATCCGTAATAGGGAAGTTAAAGGCAATACGCGGCATTACAACCGTTTGTGGCTCGTAGTCAACAAAAGACTCAGCAGGAATATCACTACCAACAGTAGTTTCATCTCCAGGAGGAGTTACTAAGAATGGCTTGATACCACCACCCGCTGCATCCGAAAGAATACCTGGGTCAGTTATCGGGCTACCAGAAGCATCGAAAAACTGATCGCCATTACGGTAACCTACAATACTTGCACTTCCGTAATCGAAACTACTTACATATACAGCGTAGTCTTGACCAATACCGGCAGGAATATTAGAAACCGCATCTTCCGAAAGGGGAGAACCTGAAAGGTCACCTACATTGTAAGCTGGGTATAATACATAAGGATCTTTTAATACACTCTGGTTTAAGTCAAAACGATCGACCCTAACCCCTACGTTAAAAGTAAGGTCGCGGAATGCGAATTGATCCTGAACATAACCAGCGATATATATAGGCTGGAATGCGGCTACGGGACGTAAATATCTTCCATTCTCATCGCGCGCTTGGAAGAAGTCGGCGATTGAAGAATTTTCCGAACTAACTTCTCCAGTATAATCGTAACCATAATAGCTTACGCTAGCGGCACCGTTCGGGTTAATAAGCTCATCAGCCGAGAACATATCCAAAGAGAACATAGAAGGATCTAAGTTATCTATGTTGATTTGATCGACACCACGTGGGTCTAAACCTAAAGCTGCTCTAATTCTTTCTGAGAATTGACTAGCATCCTGCTCATTATAAGCATAGTTATAATTAATGGTGTCTTGGAAGTTTCCAAATCCATCATAAACTGGAAGCGGATTTGATAAGTCTAACTGAGAGTTAGGTTGGTTTTGTAATAAACGCATTCTAGTCCAAAGTCCTTGTGCACCAAGTCCATAGGCGCGGTCAATTCTTTGCTCATACTCAAAACCAGCGATAAGAGAGTGATCTCCAATATCAAAGTTAGTAGAGGCAGTAACTCTAAACTGACTGTTACGGCTAACATTATATCCTCCTAATTGAGTACCCGTATTGGTCCACAAGCCGTAAACGCTACGAGGGTTAAAACCATTAATTGGTAATCCGTATCCCAAAATCTCGTCGATAGTACGTGAATTGATACCAGGATTAGAAGCTGCGATATTAAAAAACTCAGTAATGTAATTATCACGGTTTGGATTAACACCACCTGGAGTATAGTCAACTCCTAAATCGAAATCACCAACATAAAGTAGGCCATCTAAGCCTAAAGTGGTATCAGTCCCTGGCACGTATGCTGGGCGAGTGGCCACATCGTATTTACCAGTATATCCGTAGTTAAAGAAATTCTTACCGTGGTTAACGTCCTTCGTTTCATTAAAGTCACGAGTATAATCTACTTGGATGTTGTAATACGCGTTTTTAATAAGGGAGTTGGCAGAAGTATCATTATCAAATGTCTGCTGGAAGCGAACATAGGCTTGCCAATCGGAATTAATAGTATTCATATTGTTTTCATAATTGAAAACATGACTACCGTAGTTGGCGGCACGATCATTAGAGTAAACTAAACGGCCACCTACTGTTAAATTGGTATTGCGAGAAGTTTTAATCTGAACATTACCAGTTAAACGAACATCATTAGCGTAAGAATTAGGTCTTTGCCAGATATTGCTTAAATCATCTTCAGTAACAAATTCAGAAGCCAAGTTAATTGCAGTTCCGTTTGGATCAACCAAAATTGGTGTTTGCTGTAAAGATGCTAAAACATCTTCATCTAGTTTGATATAAGGAATACTAGACGGCACTGGTCTGGGCTCCTCTATATATAAGAACTCAGAGCTAAATAAGAAACCTACAATAGATTGACCTTTATCATTTTTATAAAGAGGACCACCTATAGTAAAGGCTGCTAAGTTATAGTTTTGTCCGTCAAGGATTGGGCTTCCGTCTCCACGCGTTAAATATTTAAAAGGCATAGATGTTAAAATCTCCGCACTGCCAAACCATTCGCCCGAAGGACCGCGCGTGGTAGTATTAATAACACCACCAATGGCATCACCGTACTGTGCCGGTAAACCACCAGTAATTACCTCGGTTTGAGCGATGGCCGCTTGCGGAATGTTTACGCTACCGCGCATTTTAACCCCATCAATAAAGTAAACGGTTCCTTCACCACGAGCACCACGAATGTTCGTATTACCGTTCGCATCTTGAGTTACACCAGCCGCTTGTCCAGCAACAGAAGTAATATCACGCACGGCCATATTCTGAATGTCCTCTTGGGTGGTTATCTTGCTCGTTTTGGTCGCGTCAATTAAAGGAGCTTCGTATTTAATTACGACTTCACCCAGCATGGCACTTTCTTCACGCATATCAAAATTTTGAATGGTGATAGAACTTGGCGAGATAACAACGCCTTCCACCTTTACAGTGGCTAAACCAGTAAAAGAAGCCTCCACTAGGTAGGTTCCTGGACTAACCGGGTTGATATTGTACTTCCCGTCAAAATCGGTAGTTCCTCCCGTCAAAACTGTTCCTGAGGCGTCTTTGATGACAACATTTGCAAAAGGTACTGTTTCACCTGTTCCCTTGTCGGTTACAGTCCCACGGAGCGATCCGGGGCGCTGTTGCGCAAAAGCAACTGAAGCTAAAGTGGTGAAAAGCAGTAAGAGTAGTTTCTTTCCCATACTAATTATTCGGTTATTAAGATCTCTCCTGAATTTTAAAAGGCCGTAAATATAACATAAAATAGGCCTAGGCAGCAATGCCTAATTTCCTAGAAATCTTGGGTTTATTAATAAATTATTGATAATGAACCTCTAAGTGTTAACATAAATTTAAGATTTGCTTGTTTCTAGTAACAATTTTTGCCGAAATCGGCAGTTTTATTCCTAATATGAGCAAATTTGCACTATGAAAAGGCACTTGTTATTCTTATGGACTCTAGCTTTATTTTTGGTTGCCTCAGCTTGCAAAGAAAATAATAACCGAGACTTCCCCATTGTTTCATTTGATGAATACATCTACATAGATAACCCATCTAGCCTTGAGCTTTTAAATATTGGTGGCGCCATTACACACAGCGGAGGTTATCGTGGTTTATTGGTTTACCGTCGCTTTAACAATAATACCCAAAACGATTTTGGTGCTTTCGACCGTGCCTGTCCTACGCATTATCGAGAAGAATGTTCGGTTTTAGAAATTAGCGATGATCGCACTTTTGCAGAATGTCCCTGCGGAGGAGAGCAGTATCTATTATTTGATGGCTCGCCTTCTACTGATGCTATTACAAGCTTAGTAGAATACCGCTGTACTTTTGACGGAGTGGTCATTCGCATCCGTAATTAAGAGTCTTTAATTACGGTTAACTAAAATTTCAACACGGGTTTGCAAAATAATTCTGCGACAAAATGAAGGTCTTAAGGTTAGTACCGAGTTGGGCGCACATTAAAATGAAGATACTTCTACAAATAGTAATTCTGCTAACTTTCATCGGTTGCAATCAACAGCAGCCTGACAAAAAAACTTTGGACAAAGCTGACAATGCAATTAATAAAGTTGAACCACATCCGGAGCAAACCCCTCCATCGGTTGAGTATTTAATCGGTGACTTGAAATTCGTATTTTCTAATTTGACAGATCCTTATGACCTTGGACTCTATCAACGCTTAGAAGTACAATTAATCGACAGCACCCAAATAACAATTGACTCAAAGGTTTTAGAACTTGAAGGACAAAACTTTGAACTCAGTCCAGACCACGTTTTTGAGACAGGTTCGTCCACTTACTACTTGATAACGGCAAACAACAGACCCGAACCAAACTACTATTATCTGTTGAAACACGTTGGACAAGAGATTGAAATCATTGGACAAACGGAGCCTCTGACCAAAGAATTTTTTGGGGATATAGATGATGACGGACATCTAGAAATTGGCGGTTTCAACACTTATTGTCAAGGAACGACCGCAGAAAATTTTAATGACCCAGACTTCTGTTTGGATCATATAAAAGTATTTGAAATCAAAAATGACATTTCAAGAGACACTGTAACAGAAGAGAAAGAAAGAAATAACGTGCGCCAACAAAAAATAAACGCAAGTCGGCTTTAATCCCGCTTCGGTAGCGGATTTTCGGTGGACAGATAATAATCTCGTATCTTTTTACCACCGTTGACGAAGCCGTCCTGGGTTTATTCAGAATCGCTACAATTTTTACAGATCGCGACCAATGCGATGAGGGCTAGCGCCAACTACACTTAAGATCCTCAGCTAAACTTGGGAGGAAATTTAATTTTCAGGGAGTTTTTCAACTACTTGCTTTGCGATTCAATTAGGAAGGCTAAAAATAGAAATATGAGGCTTAGTGAGTTGGGTTGCGACCAAAGGAGCTCGCCCACCGAACTTGCCTTATTTAAATATTTTTTGACTGAGGAATTGCAGCCTGGCCAAATTTAGCCACCAAAATATTCTCTTAAAAAAGTAACTAAGGTTTTTAGCTAAGGAATGAGAAAGGTCAAAGTGTTTTCAAACTCCGAAGTGAAATTTTAACCGTTGATTAAAAGCTAAGGCCAGTTTGGAGCAAAAAAAAACCGCATCGAAATGCGGTTTTTAAGAAAATATTTATGGAAATATTAGTCTGCGAGAATAATAACGTGGTTGTTTTGCACTTCCACTACTCCTCCACTAACACTCATTCTCAATACTTTATCGTTAGACTTATCCGCTACAATAGTACCGTTTAGTCCTTCAATAGTTTTAGAAGAAGTAGGAATATCAATCTTCACTTCCCCTTCTTTTAAAGTACTAATAACTGGTGCGTGACCATTTAAGATTTGAAAGAGGCCTTCTTTTCCGGGCAACTGAACTGCATCGGCGTCACCGTGAAAAATTTTGGCTTCGGGGGTGATAATTTCTAGTACCATCTTCTTTCTTTAAATCAGCTAATTATTAGTCTTAAGCTTCAGCAAGCATTTTCTCACCAGCTTCGCGTACTTCCTCAATTGTTCCTTTTAGGTTAAAGGCCGCTTCAGGATATTGATCCATTTCACCGTCCATAATCATATTGAAACCTTTGATTGTATCTTCAATTCCAACAAACACACCAGGGATACCAGTAAACTGCTCCGCTACGTGGAAAGGTTGAGATAAGAAACGTTGTACACGACGAGCGCGAGAAACTACTAATTTATCTTCTTCTGATAATTCGTCCATACCTAAAATGGCGATAATATCTTGAAGCTCTTTATAACGCTGTAAAATTACTTTTACTTTCTGTGCGCAATCGTAGTGCTCATCACCAATAATTTCTGGTGCTAGAATTCTAGAAGTAGAATCTAGTGGATCTACCGCTGGGTAAATACCTAATGAAGCCAGTTTACGACTAAGTACTGTAGTTGCATCTAAGTGAGCAAAAGTTGTTGCTGGCGCTGGATCCGTAAGGTCATCCGCAGGAACATATACTGCTTGTACCGAAGTAATCGATCCGTTTTTGGTCGAGGTAATACGCTCTTGCATCGCACCCATCTCTGTAGCAAGAGTTGGCTGGTATCCTACCGCAGATGGCATACGACCTAAAAGAGCCGACACCTCCGAACCTGCTTGAGTAAAGCGGAAAATATTATCTACGAAGAAAAGAATATCACGACCGGCACCTTCACCATCACCATCACGGTAGTACTCTGCCAGGGTTAATCCTGAAAGGGCTACACGTGCACGTGCACCGGGAGGCTCGTTCATTTGACCGAAAACGAAAGAAGCTTTTGACTCTTTCATGCCTTCTTGATCAACTTTAGAAAGGTCCCAACCGCCTTCTTCCATAGAGTGCATAAAGTCGTCTCCGTATTTAATAATACCAGACTCTAACATCTCACGTAGCAAATCGTTACCCTCACGAGTACGCTCACCTACACCAGCAAATACAGATAAACCACCGTGTCCTTTGGCAATGTTATTAATCAACTCTTGGATAAGTACAGTTTTACCTACACCCGCACCACCAAATAAACCAATCTTACCACCTTTTGCATAAGGCTCAATAAGATCAATTACTTTAATACCGGTATATAAAATCTCAGTTGCAGTAGAAAGATCCTCAAATTTAGGAGCTTCACGGTGAATTGGAGAACCACCTTCTGTTGGTAGGTTAGCCATACCATCAATAGACTCGCCAATCACGTTAAATAGTCTACCACGAATTCCTTCGCCTGTAGGCATTTTTATAGGACTACCAGTGGCAGTTACCTCTTGACCACGCTGTAAACCATCGGTAGAATCCATGGACACGGCACGTACGGTATCATCACCTACGTGCTGTTGTGTTTCCAATACTACACGAGTTCCGTCAGGACGAACTACTTCTAGGGCATCATAAATTTTAGGAAGCTCATTGTTTGTGGTATCGAAGTGTACATCCACTACCGGTCCAATAATCTGAGCAATTTTTCCAACAACTTGAGACATGTGTTACAATTTTAAGGGCTTAATTGGCCTTGCTTATTTCGCGTGCAAAATTAGTCCATTTTATATTAATTTTCAGAAGGCTTTGGGAATTTTAATTTCTATAATTTTGAACACTTAACTAACAAAAGGCCAAAGGGGCCTTTTAGCAGCTAAATTTAAGTCGAAAAATTTGAAGGTTTATTACTCTCTTAGTGATTTTCAGCCCCTTAACAATGCCGTGGTAACCACCGGAACTTTTGACGGCGTTCATATTGGTCACCGCAAAATCCTCTCACAATTAAATGAGGTAGCTCGCAAGCACGGTGGAGAAAGTGTTTTACTTACTTTCTTCCCACATCCACGGATGGTTTTACAACCCGATTTGGACTTAAAACTGCTCAATTCTCAAAAGGAGAAGATTGAACTTTTAAAAGACACGGGATTAGATCACCTTATCATTCATCCCTTTTCTTTGGAATTTAGCCGCACTAGTTCTCTCGATTTTGTGCGGACAATTTTAGTCAACCAAATTGGTGCGAAAAAATTGGTAATTGGCTATGATCATCATTTCGGTAGAAACCGCGAAGGCAGTTTCGAACATTTAAAGGAGTATGGTCCAGTCTACGGTTTTGATGTAGAAGAAATTTCCGCACAAGACGTAGAAGACACCACCGTAAGCAGCACCAAAATTCGGGAGGCCATTAGCCATGGAAATATGGAAGTAGCCAACCAATATTTAGAATACAAATTTCCTTTATTCGGACAAGTGGTTAGCGGCGAGAAAATTGGCCATACTTTGGGCTTCCCCACCGCTAATCTTCAGTTAGAGGACTCCTATAAAATTACACCTGCTAAAGGAGTTTACGCAGTAAGTGTGGAGTTCCCGCACAATAATGAAGCGACTAAATTTGGCATTTGTAATATCGGAATGCGACCAACAGTAGGGGGCAAATTTGAAACAATAGAAGTTCATATTTTAGATTTCACCGGAGATTTATACGGACAAAACCTTAATATACGTTTCCATAAGCATCTTCGTGCAGAAATGAAATTTGACGGTTTAGAGGCTTTAAAACAACAATTACAAAAAGATGAGCAAGCTGCTCGTACTTATTTTAATACTCTTTAGTAGCAGTATAAAAGGGCAAAAAAGGCTGGAGCGCTTTTTATCGCATCCCGCGAAAGCGGAACTAGTTAACCTTGACCTCAGCAACTGTAAGCTGGATAGCCTTCCGGCAGATTTGGCCCTATGCTTGAATTTACAAGAGCTAGACCTAAGCGATAATAATTTAAGCTCTTTGCCCGCTTTTATGGGGAAGTTGCCAAATTTAACCGCAGTCAATTTGGCGGGAAATCAGTTTAAAAGCCTACCGCGCTCCCTGGCAGATGCGCCAAAACTAGAGCGCCTACTTTTAGCCCAGAATCCTCTAGAAAAGCTAAGCCTATCCGTCCACGAATTTCTCCATTTAAGCTACCTTGATTTATGGGATTGCGACATTCAAAAGATTGATTCAAATATTTGCCAACACCCAAGTTTAGAGAAAATTGATTTACGAAGGAATTACCTGGGGACGCGAGATTTAGAATGGCTTTTTGAGTGCGCCCCACAGCTCGAAATAAAAAGCACCTGGGGCTGTAATTGCGACTAAATAAACGACAAACTAGGAATAAACTATATTCTAAGGCCTTGTTTTATTCAATTTCATACGAATAAAATCACTAATCTCACCCATTAAATCACCCTCCTTTAAGCTCTTCAATTTTAAGGAATCGCCATTCAACTGAATGAACTCACTGCGACTCAAATCACTTAACTCTATGACCTTGTACTGATCATATTTAATCTTACAGCCATTTACACAAGGCAAATACTCCGCCGTAATCAAGGCAACCGTAATCCCTTTTTTTACATCAATGATTTTTACAGTAACAATTTTACCTTCTAAATAATACTCATTTTCATTTCTAAAAACAATTCCTGTATAATGCTTAGTGGTCTCAATATTTATGATTTCAATAATATAGTCAAAAGGGTAATTATAATTTTTATTAGCGAGCTTACGATCATA
Source organism: Croceimicrobium sp. (assembly GCA_965658965.1). Classification (GTDB taxonomy): domain Bacteria; phylum Bacteroidota; class Bacteroidia; order Flavobacteriales; family Schleiferiaceae; genus Croceimicrobium. Next base: position 31,034 of record CBFHVV010000006.1, on the reverse strand, counting down.
ATATAAAGCTCTATCAATCACCTCAAAATGATTTCTTACCAAGTTATTTTCCAAATCAAAGACTGCAGGATCTTTATGCACCAAACCATTCGCTACAATTGCAGAAACTGGTTCCACCCGAGATCGCACTAAGAAACTCATCGTAGAGGCACTATCCAAGCGTTGCTTAAAGCTAGGTCTCACATAGCTAGCCGGAGCCTGTGCCTGCATGCGCACTATTTTCGATTTCACAATCAAATCTTCTTGCTTTAAAAGAAGCTTACAGCCGCTTAAAAGCAAGATTAGTCCGACTATTTTAAATAATTGATTCATTGCTCGTTTTAAGGCCTAGCGCTTGTAGCCAAAACGCTTTAGATCAGCATCATTAGAGCGCCAATTTTTACGCACTTTTACGAATAAATCCAAAAACACTTTTTTCTTAAAAAACGCCTCCATGCGCTTTCTAGCACCGGTCCCCGTTTTTTTAATCATGCTACCCTGGGCTCCTACAATTATACCTTTCTGGGTATTTCGCTCGGTATAAATATTAGCACGTATCCGAATTATCGTTTCCTCTTCCTTAAACTCCTCTACTTCAACTTCAACCGCATAAGGAATTTCCTTACTGTAGTTTAAAAGTATCTGTTCACGCACCATCTCTTCTACAAAAAAACGCTCGCTCTTATCGCTTAAATCTTCCTTATCGAAAAAGGGTGGATTAAGTGGTAACATAGACGCAAGGCGCTCCTTTAACATATCCACATTAACCTTTTTTAAGGCAGACAGGGGTAAAATTGCAGCATTAGGAAATTGCTCATGCCAATAATTAACCTCCTGCTCGAGCTGATCTTGGTCGATTTTATCGATTTTATTTACAATTATAAAAAGAGGCATTTCCACTCTTTTTAATTTTTCAAAAAGCTCATCATCCTTTAGGGATCTAATACCCGGCTCAACCAAATAGAGAAACACATCGGCGTCTTCGAAGCTTGCTTTCACAAAATCCATCATACCTTCCTGCATAGCGTAGGCAGGCTTTATAATACCGGGTGTGTCCGAAAATACTATTTGATAGTCATCACCATTTAGCATTCCCAAAATTCGGTGACGGGTAGTCTGCGCCTTTGGAGTAATAATAGATAACTGCTCCCCCAATAAAGCGTTTAATAAAGTTGACTTACCCACATTAGGATTACCAATAATGGTAACGTATCCTGCACGATGATTTTTTAACTCTTCCAAATTGTAATTTTTACTCCTTTGTTTAAGCGACTAAGGATTTGCAAATATCTATTATGTGAATCAGAATTATAGCAGAGTCTGCGTATTTCTACCGCTACGATTAGTCTTAAATGATCCCCGCCTAATTCCTGCACATCTAGCGAAAGCGAGAAATCCTCATTATTTAACTCCTCGCCGCCGTTAATTGCATAGCGAAAACCTTGGGGCAGGTTTTTAAAATCATAGTGCCACTCTGCCTTAATTAAATAGGGCAAACAGAGCACCCTTCCGGGAGATGGCTGGGGGAGAAAAATGGCTTCATTAATAGGAATCACGAAGCTAATTGAGTCCGCAGAGATAGCTTCTCGATAAGCTTTGAGCTCTGTTAGGCTATCGCCTTGGTAATACCGAGCAGACAATTCCGTGCGTGCATTAGCGAGCAAATAGGGCAAAGAGTCTCCCAACACATAGTCCTGCACAAGTGAAGACCTGAAAACACCGTCCCACTCAATTTGCCCTTTATTGCGATAAAAGCTAAAAGGCTTATTAAAATTAATATGCTGCCTTCGCACAAAGTTGGTCTTAACTACCCCAGTGTCTGACAAGGCAGCTATAGTGTGCGAAAGACTATCTTCTGGGCTGAAAAGTAAAACTTCGGAGCCAATTAAGGGACTGGGAATTTGCCCTAAAGCAGTAAAGTTACCTAAAATAGGACCCGCAAAAACATAGCTCCACTCAGCCTGGGCATTTAAGCGATAAGCCAGTGCTCGCGCCTGAAATTGCCAGGGAGAAACATAATCTACTTCCACTTTAGCCTGAGACGCCGCCTTTACCAAAGCAAGGCGATACGGGATTTTAAAATGCTTAAACAACTCTTGATAAAAAGAATAGGCCAATCCGTATTCCGTAAACACTTTGGGCGGTTCTGGAATTGCCTCAATTTGCGCTTTTATTGCCTTCTCTTGCAATATATGCATCTGCTGTAAAGCAAGCGAAAAAGTAAGCGAACTGTCCTTTTCTAAGTTTTGCACAAAGTCTTCTAAGATAAGCCAGCGATCAGCATAGGCACGGCTTAGGCGCCAGTTACCTTCCGCATATATTTCATTTTGTGTTATTTCGTCGTCACGCAAACGGTAAAATCGCAGAGGTCGTTGCCAAGGGCCATAAAATTGCTGCCAACCAAATTGGGCACTCAAAGAGTTCTTATAAACACTGTAATCCCGCACTAGACCCTGATAAAAAAGATGTTCCAGCAAATCGGGCCAAGTATCTGTTTCTTTACGGTCGTAATAGTAAACCTGATCTTGCCAGTCAATTAAAACATTCGCCTCTGCCATAGCCCTTGTATCTATGCCCTTTTGCGTGCTTCTGACAGCAACACTATCAAGGGTAAAGGTGTAAATTACATTATCCCACTCAGTTGTTTCAGCGTGCTCTACGGCAGATGAGGCCTGATATCGCAAGGGACTCTCCGAAAGAAGAACTAGTTCTTGCACAGACTCCAATATTGGCATATCGTCATTAAAAAATAGTTGGTAAGGCAGCGGTACACCCTGACATGAAATGATAAGTTCGACCGTACACTCGGGCTCTAAAAAGGCAAATTTCAAATTAAAGCTATCACTATGCAAAGAAGACCTTATAAGATGAGAAGGCAGCTGAGCATTAATTAAACCAGGCCGCGCTTCATAAATTAGTAAACCGTTCTTCCAAACTCGATAATCGATATCCAAAAGACGTTCTCGGGCCGGAATACGGATTTTTACACAGCCATGATTAGCTACATCCCACTTACTTGGATATTGAAATTGATAGTACTTTTGATAAAGTTCACCCGAGTATCCGCTATTTGTGGGGAAATATTTGCGACTTATCACGCGCTTCACCGCCGTAAAATCAGTTATTCCATAATTATAGACGGGGCGAGGAAAATTTTCCCAATTCTTTTCCCAATACTTAGACTTCACCCTTTGCCCCTGAATATCAACACTAAAGAAGCAAATAAGTAGTGTTATTAAGAGAAATTTGCAGCAGATTTTCACCTTCATTGCGTGAAAATACAAGAAAAAGCATAAAAGCTTGCTCACTTTCAGAAATGCTTATATATTTGCCGCCCACATCGCGGGGTGGAGCAGTTGGTAGCTCGTTGGGCTCATAACCCAAAGGTCGTAGGTTCGAGTCCTGCCCCCGCTACTAAGAAAAGTCTCGAAGCATCAGTTTCGGGACTTTTTTCGTTTATAGACTCTCATTGACGAAAGTGAAAACCTAATTATCAAATAATCGTGTTTGTAAGCTATGTTTTATACTCTCAGAAACATGACCGCCTCTATATCGGTTTCACTGCTGACCTTATAACTAGGTTTCATTCGCATCAAAGACTTGCAAAAAAAGGTTTTACCATTAAATATCGTCCCTGGATGGTCATCGCTGTGCGCTTCCATGATCAAAAATCAGACGTCTTAAAGGATGAAAAATATTTAAAATCTGGAAAAGGAAGGAGCTTTATCAGATCTGAAATTCTTCCCATCTACAACTAGGCCTTGGGCTCTTATCCGCCAGAGGCGGACCTAGGTTCGAGTCCTGCCCCCGCTACTAAGAAAAGTCTCGAAGCATCAGTTTCGGGACTTTTTTCGTTTAGAGACTCTCATTGACGAAAGTGGTACCTTGAAAACCTAATTATCAAATAATCATGTTTGTAAGCTATCTTTTATACTCTCAAAAACATGACCGCCTCTATATCGGTTTCACTGCTGACCATATAACTAGGTTTCATTCGCATCAAAGTCTTGCAAAAAAAGGTTTTACCATTAAATATCGTCCCTGGATGGTGATTGCAGTGCGCTTCCATGATCAAAAATCAGAAGCCTTAAAGGATGAAAAATATTTAAAATCCGGGAAAGGAAGGAGCTTTATCAGATCTGAAATTCTTCCCGTCTACAACTAGGTCTTGGGCTCTTATCCGCCAGAGGCGGACCTAGGTTCGAGTCCTGCCCCCGCTACTAAGAAAAGTCCCGAAGCATCAGTTTCGGGACTTTTTTCGTTTATGGACTCTCATTGACCCTATCAAGTCCTTACAGATTAAGCTCTACATTCAAAGTTGGCTTAAAGAAAGATCCAGCAACATAGCGACTACTAGAAGCCATAAAAAGCTTAATGAAATTAATAAAAGATTCTTCCTAACTAGACGACAACAAACTTACGCGGCAACAAGTTAGAGGAGAATTACTCAAATATGTACTGATACACAATTACTTAAAATTTTATTTTTATTTAATCTAAATAAGCTTTGCGTATTCTGAGGCACTTATTACTTTTGCCTTATTATTTTTAATTAGTCTAAATAAGTTTACATGAAGCGTATATTATTCAGTCTTATCGCCCTTACTTCGGGGCTATCTTCTTGGGCTCAAAAAACAAAATTTCAAGCAGAAAAGGAGACTATAAGGGAAATGTGTGGTTGTTATGAGGTCAGCTTTGACTACGCTGAAACCTTTGCCACATCGAATGAATACGAGTACCACGACCGCTACCGAATGAGTGGGCTTGAATATATTGTTGTGGCAGGAGAGTCGGATCGAGAGTTAATACTACAACATTTACTGGTGATCAACGACACTTTTGTAATTAAACATTGGCGGCAAGATTGGCTCTATGAAAATCGTGAAATATTTGAGTACCAACGCAATCTTGAATGGCAAAGAAAAAAGCTAACTAAAGAGTCTGCAGAAGGCACCTGGACCCAAAATGTTTACCAAGTAGATGATAGTCCACGATACCAAGGCAATGCCACTTGGGTTATTATAGATGGTAAAAAATACTGGGAATCTCAAGTTGCTGCGCCACTGCCACGCAGGGAATTCACAAAGCGAAGCGATTACAATGTTTTGGTACGAAATAACAAACACCAAATAAAAGAATATGGCCATGTACATGAGCTAGACAATGCTAAGGTGCTTCGTACAGAAACAGAAGATAGCACACTAGTTTATGAAAAAGGTATGAATACTTACCGTAGGGTAGACGAAAGTCGTTGTGATCCTGCAAAAAAATATTGGGCCGAAAACCAAAGTTATTGGGCAGATGTGCGTGCAGTATGGAATTCAATTCTATCAGAAGTTGACTACGTGAACCTAAAGCGTAAGGTTAACAATCAAAAACTTTATGAGCAAATATTTGAGCTAGGCGATGAGCTTGTCGCACGCGAAAACTATTCATCGTCAAACGCCCAGAAAAAAATCAAAGCCATTATTGAGTCTTATCTAAGCAAAAAACCAAGCTCCTGGACCTCCTCAAATTTTTAAAACTAAACGAAAAAATAAAATGAAAAAAACTGCTACCCTTCTTATAATGGCATTAATTGCGCTCAATATTAACGCGCAAACCTTCGATACTACGGGTCTAGGCTCTTGGCCTTTATTAACCAATTCCTATGAAACTTGGCAAACAGGTGCATTTGATAGCAACAGAGATTTAGGCACCCCCACTGACTTTGGTTGGGGTAATTATGGCATCCAAACCCACCTTATTGAAGGAGACAGTATTTACATTCTCAAAACAAACGATGACGAATTTAAAGCTATAAGTATTGATAACTTGGCCTCCGGCAAATTCACTATAACCTTAAGCAATTTAGATGGATCAGGGGTAACTACCAAAACTTTCGACCGTGCCCCTTATGACACCAAAAACTTCTTCTATTATGCTATCACTTCAGATGCCGTAAAAGACCTAGAGCCAGCCACTGCTAACTGGGATATTGTATTCCGAAAATATCTAATCAGCTTTCCCGGTTTTGGTTTTTATCCTGTTACTGGCGTTTTGCACAATCGCGATGTGCAAACCTCACAAGTAGAATTAGGTCAGGGAGTAACTGCACAGATAAATGACACATTGGCCTTTCCATTTTCTTCAAATATTTCTACCATCGGCTATGACTGGAAAAGCGCAGGCCCCAGTGGAATTGTCACTTTTGATACGATAACCTATTTAGTAAAAAATCAAGATGGGGCTATAAACGAATTAGTGTTTACTGAATACGGCGGTTCTGGTACCGGAAAAATAAAATTTACTGTAAATGGGATAGCTGATTCCGTGGTGCTTGGTGCTGGCAATGTAGATCAGGTTTTCTACTCTTTAGAGAACACTAGTGAAGTTTCTAAAAACACTGACCTTAACTGGGATATAGCCTTTTATGCGCAGGGCAGTTTTAGTGCCATACCGTTACGAATAAATGATATAAATGGTGCAGAGCTTTATGTTTATCCTAATACAGATATTACCTACTGGAGCACTTTTATTGGGCTAGATGAAAGCCAAACAGTACGTTTAGTTTCAGTATTCCCCAACCCCGCAACCGATCAATTCACCTTGGTGATGCATGCCGCCCAAGAGCAAGATTTACAACTAAAGCTTTTTGATTTAAATGGCAGGCTGATAAAATCTGAAGATTTAACACAAACTACTGGGCTAATAGAGTATCAGCTTAAAATTAACGACTTAAAGACAGGTGCCTATATTTTACAAGTGGCCGGTGCGGGTTTTAGCAATACCACCAAAGTAATGATTAATTAAAAAATATCTGATAAGTAAAGTTACCGACCTTATAAGAAAGGTCGGTGCTACTAGTTTTAGCAGTATGGTCAAATTCTTTATTGTTTTGTTTTGTCTAGGGTCTAGCTTATTAATTGGTCAAGTCCAATACAATTTACAGGTTTTAGATGCGGAAACTGGCGCTCCTATTCCTACCGTTCAAGCACTGGTTATAAGTGCTGGTGATACATCTTTAGAGATTTCAAATGATCAGGGCTGGCTAAGGTTTAAATCTCCAAAGAACTGCGAGATTAAACTAATGCACCTTAGCTACCAAAACTTAGCCATCCGCCCCAGCACTGAACAAAACCTTTACCTTAAACCTAAAGTTGATCATTTAGAGGAGGTAGTGGTGACTGGGCAAGGCCACCCCACTTCCAGTATTAAGGCAGTACGAAATATTAAGATTTTGGGGCAGCAGCGCATAAAACAACAAGCTGCCATTAACCTAAGCGACTTGCTTAGTAACGAGCTAAATCTACAGGTTAGCGAGGACGGCATTTTAGGCTCTCAAATTAGCGTGCAAGGCTTAGATGGTGCTAAAGTGAAAATTTTAATAGATGGTGTGCCTGTTATTGGTCGCTTAGGCGGAAACATTGATATTGGCCAGCTTAACCTAAATGACATTGAGCGGGTTGAAGTGGTAGAAGGCCCTATGGCCATTCAATACGGAACCGATGCTCTTGCTGGAACCATTAATTTAATCACCAAACGATCAGCTAATAAAAGGCCTCAGTATCAGGTCACCAATTATTTTGAAAGCGTAGGCCGTTACAATTTTGATGGATCCGCCTCTTTACCAATCGGCAATTGGCATGGCAAAATAGGCCTAGGCCGTTATTTCTTTAACGGCTTCTCACTCGCTGAGAATCGGCGAAACTTAGCTTGGAACCCCAAGGAGCAGTATTTTGGTAACCTACGTTTGCAAAGGCGCTTTGGCAAGGTGTTGCTTCGCTACCGAGTAGAATACTTTTGGGAAGAAATTACCAACAAAGGTAACATAGGAAGTTTTGATTCGCTGATAAGTCCGGTTGACACTGGAGCTTGGAAATACCCCAGGGCACTCGACGATTATTACCTCACACAACGACTTAATAATGCGGTTGACTTTGACTATTTTCTTAGTCCAAAAATCAAAATTTCTGGCTTTGTGGCTTATAATTATTTTCAGCGTAGAAAAACCACATTTATAAAAAATTTAAACACCGGTGACCAAACGCGCTTTGGTGGTCTTGATGCTCAAGACACCTCTATTTTCAATTCTTTTGCTTCGCGCAGCTTTATCAGCCACCAGCTTAATAATAACCTCAACTACCAATTAGGCTATGATTTTAACCATGAAACCAATAGCGGGGAGCGGATAAAAAACAGCGTGCAAAACCTCACTGATGCCGCTCTTTTTACCCAATGGGAATATACGACTTTCAGTAGACTTACCCTGCAGCCAGGCTTGCGTTATGCTTACAATAGCAATTTTAAAGCACCTTTAATTACATCCCTTGCCTTACGCTACGCCCAAAACAAAAACCTAACCTTAAGAGCATCTTATGCTCAAGGCTTTAGAGCCCCCAGCCTGCGCGAACTATACTTTCTATTTGTTGATGAAAATCATAACATTTTAGGTAACGAAAATTTGCAGGCAGAAACCTCTGACAACTTTCAACTGAGCTTAAATTACCAAGTTAAGAGCTCAAATTGGAAATGCGTCTTTTCAGCCCAAAGCTTTTTTAATAGCATAGAAAATGAAATAAGGCTAGTTTCTGTAATAGAGCCCGATGACACTGAGCCTCGCGGACTATTCAGAAATGAAAACATAGCGCGTACCCAAACCACCGGTGGTAACGTTGGCCTTAAAGTAAATTATCAAAACTGGTCTTTACAAACGGGAGTAAGCCTAATTGGTATTAAAAACAATTTAGCTTTTAGCAAAAGAACAAATGCTGAATTAAACCAATTCAATTTCTTTCCCCAATACCAATTTAACCTTAATCACAACCACGAGCGCTGGGGCTTACAAAGCTCTATTTTTATAAAGCACACTGCTGAAAGGCAGCAACTGGCTAGTCGCAATGATGAGTTATTTCTTACCACTTTTGAAGGCTTCTCACTGGTAGATTTAAATATAGAAAAAGGCTTTTGGAAAGATAAAGTGAGTGTTACTATCGGGCTTAAAAATATCTTAAACATACAGCAGATAAATGCCAACGCCCCAATTGGTGGAGGGGCGCATAGTTCAGGTGGCACCGCAATTCCCTTAAGTGTAGGCCGTACTTTTTTCACCCGTCTAATTTTAAATTTACCATGAAAAGGTTCCTGTTTTTAAGTACCGTCGTTTTGGCTCTTAACGCCTGTAAAGAAGAAGAAGAGCTTCTAGAAGGTCGTTTTTTAACTGACCAAATAGGCGAAGCAAGTATGGTTGGCTCTAACGAAGCCGACTATCAAATGCAGGTCTATTATGACCTTAGCACCAACCAGGCCAGAGCTAGTCACCTTAGAGATGCTTGGGATTTAGGCTTTAGCTGTGAGACCAATAATCCCAATGCTTTTATAAACAGCGCTATGCTTCAATCAATTGCGCCCACTGGTAAAACCGATTTTTTCGCCAGTTACTCAGCGAGTGATTACGACTTCTTTTTTGAAAATCCCGCCCAGTTTTATGAAGAGGGGATTTTAGCACAAGATTTCGCCCAAGGCGCGGCCCAAGGAGAGGTTTTTATAATCAACTTAGGTAGAGATTTGAAAAACCAAAGACGCGGGCATAAACTATTGAAATTCAACAGCTTTGAGAGTGGCGTTTACCGCTTCATGGTAGCCGATCTTAATCAGGCTAACCTGCAAGAATTTGAAATTAAAAGTGATAGCCGATATAATAACGTATATGTTTCTTTCGCTCAGGGCGATTCTACTCTGCTGTTAGAGCCACCAAAAGAAGATTGGGATTTGCTTTTTTCACGGTATATGACCAAGCTTTTTGACGGCAGCGACTCCCTAGATTACTCCGTTACAGGCTGCTTGTTAAACCCTTATTTGGTTGAAGCTTATCAGTTTGAAGCTTTTGAACAGGATACCACTTTTAGCTGGAGTATGGTTACCATTAATGAAGTTGAATACGGGAGGCTAAGCGTAAGAGCGGACGTAATAGGACATGACTGGAAATCTTTTAGTCTTGAAACCAGCAGCTTCACTATTAATAAACGCAATGTGTATTTTATAAAAGATCCTGATGAAATCTTGTATCGTTTTCGCTTTAGCGGATTTTATGATCAAAATGGAAATAAAGGAAATGTGTTGTTTGAATATTTACCGCTTAATTGAACTGTATGATCAGAAAACTGCCATTAACCCTACTTAGCTTGCTATTTGTATTAAGTTTTTTTTCGCTGCAAAGCCAGAACCCTCTTGCCCAAAGGGCTTTCTGGAAAAACCAACCTAAGCTTGATACAGTAAAGGCACTGGTCCAAGAAGGCCACGACCCATCCATTCTAGACGCCAACGCCTTTGACCCTGTAGTGTGGGCTCTTTTAGAAAAAGCTGATTTTGAAGTTATTGAATACCTGTTGAAACTGCCTGGTAATTCCGCCGATAAAATTACCCATGACGGTCGTACCTATCTTTTTTGGGCGGCATATAAGGCTAACCTACCTGTAATGCAATGGCTTATTGAAAATGGCGCCCAAACCAACATGATAGATGATCATGGATATAGCATCCTCAATTTTGCGGCTGTTACTGGTCAACAAGATCAGGCCGTTTATGAATTCTTAATTAACAATGGCGCTCAGCCTCTACAAGAAAAAAGTAGAGATGGAGCTCATGCCTTGTTACTATTACTTCCACATTTACAAAATGTAGACCTTATCAATTTTTTAGAAAGCTACGGGCTTCAGCTAAAAGACCTTGATAAAAACGGCAGTGGTGCTTTTCACTATGCGGCTAAGGGTGGCCATCAAAAAATGCTGGATTGGTTGCAAAAAGAAGGTTTAGACCCCTCACAATTAAATAGAAATTTAGAGAATGCCCAGCATTTTGCAGCTCAAGGATTGCGTGGTAAAACCAATAAACTCTCTACGTTTAAATATCTATCAGAATTAGGCGTTAATCCACGTCAAGTTAGCAAAACCGGTAACACCCCCCTCACCTACTACCTTACCAAAGATGCCACGCTTGAAACCGTTGCCTATCTGATCCAATCTGGAGTAAATGTAAATCAACCCACAGTAAACGGCTACAATGCCCTCATAAATGCTTCCGCTCGGCAAAAACCCGAAATTATTAAACTATTAGCCAAGCATAGCAGTAACATCAACCACACTAGTAGCAAGGGTGAAACAGCCTTAAGCATTGCCTTACGTTACAATAGTCAAGCTGCCGTTGAAACCCTTTTGAAGGAGGGAGCAAAAAGCGCTATGCGCGATAAAGCGGGTAATAGTTTAGTTTATTATTTAATCAAAGCTTACCAACCGGGTAATGAAACTGAGTTTGATGCCAAGCTAAATATGCTTAAAAAAGAAGGGGTTGATTTAACTCAGCAACAGGCCTCAGGGAATACTTGGTATCATTTAGCCGCAGAATCCTCCCAAATATATCTGTTAGAAAAAGCAACTAAGCTGCCCCTTGATGTGAATGCGACAAATAACGAAGGCCTAAGCGCATTGCACATAGCAGCTTTAAAAACTAATTCTTTGGCGTCGCTTAAATTGTTAATAGGTCAAGGAGCCAACCCCAATTTAACAGATCCTTTTGGCCAAACAGCCTACAACCTTGCCCAAGAAAATGAACTTTTAAATGCAAAAAAAGAAGACCTTGAATTTTTAAAACCAAAGTCATGAAATTTACCAAGTACTTACTCCTTTTTGCCTTATTTGGTTTGCTGGGTTTCAGCACTCAGCCAATAAATAAGCAGTATAAATGCTTAATCCAAATGATAAACTATACAGGTGAAGGCGCTTACATTATTGTGAGCCTTATGAATCCGCAAGGAGAATATGAAGAAACCCTTTACATTTTGGGCGATGACCCAGAATGGTACCATGAAATAGACGAATGGTGGCGGTTTTTTGGCCGCCAAAAGCGAGAAGTTGATGGTATAACTGGGGCAACTTTAAGCGGCGGAGATCGTAAGATGTTTGTTTTTGGATTGCCACCAGAAAGGATGGACAAAGGGTACAAAATAAGGTTTGAAACCTCAGTTGAAGATCAAAAATATACACCAGCCGAAATTGAGATTCCTTACACCACTGACATCACGAAATTAAAGTATGAGGGCAGCAATTTCATACGCTATGTTAGGTTAATAGGTGTTTAACTGTTAGTTATGCTACTTTCAGTTTGGCGCTATGCCCACTTAACGTTGGCTTTAGTTGCTTCGGGTTTTATTGTTATTGCGTCTTTAAGCGGAATAGTGCTTGCTTGTGATGCTGCTTGGCAAGAAACGCAAGCGCAGCACACCGTGCAAGACGCAGGCAACCCCAGTTTGAAGGAAACTTTAACTAGGCTCAGAAGTGAGTTCTTAGAGGTTTTTAGCCTAACTGTAGATGCGCAAGACCGCCTACTTGTTTCTGGCATTAATCTCAATGGCGAAATGGTGCATCATTTTGTTGATCCTTTAACTGGTCAATCCATAGGTTCACCACAGCCATCATCTAAGCTGGTTCAATTTAGCCTTAGCCTTCATCGTTCATTATTTTTAAAAACCACCGGGCGTATTATAGTGGCGGTTATTAGTTTTTTGTTGTTCCTAATTACTCTTACCGGTTTTAGCCTTTTACTAAAGCGGCAGCTAGCTTGGCAGTATATTTTTTCGCTTATAAGCAAAGACCACTTTCACCAACAAGCCCACACTTTGTTGGGGCGGCTCTTACTTATCCCCATTATTCTTATCGCTTTAAGCGGATTGTATCTTTCCCTGGAACGGTTTTCCGTAATTCCAGAGATGGTAGCACATCCCCTTGAGGTGAAAGCAAAACTACATGAAGCTAAAGAGGGCTCTGGACCAGAGCAGCTTTTCTCTCAAATTAAACTCTCAAAAATACGGGAAATACAACTACCATTTTCTGAGCAACCAGAAGATCTTTTTATCTTGAGTTTGCTTAGTCGAGAACTAAAGATAAATCAATTCAGTGGAGAGGTTGTAGTTGAAGCTCCTTACCCTTGGGTTCAGTTGCTTGGCGAGTTTACCAAAATTTTACACACCGGTGAAGGGAGCTGGTTGTGGTCTGGCGTGTTGGGTTTTAGCACGGCTAGTCTGTTCTTTTTTATTTTTTCAGGCTTTAAAATAACCACCAAACGAAGGCAAAACCAACCTAAAAAACAAGAGCAACTGGATAATTGTCCCATAGCTATTAGCGTAGGTTCAGAAACGGGTAGCACCTGGGCATTTGCCCAACATCTTCAAGAAGTTTTAGATTTTAATGGCTTAAAGAGCCATTTGGGTGCGCTTAACAAGCTAACGGTGGGATCTAAAACAGAAAAAATTCTGATCTTAACTGCGACCCATGGCTTAGGTCAACCACCAAGCAATGCCAGGTACTCTGAGCGGCAAATAAACTTTTTACCTAAAGACAGGCCGCTTCAATTTGCCATACTTGGCTTTGGTAGCAAGCGTTACCCCGACTACTGTAAATTTGCCTATCAGACTCAGCAGTTTTTTGAAGAGGCTACTTCTTTTAAACCACTCTTGCCAGTGTATACGGTAAATGATCAAAATCAATCGGAGTATGAAGATTGGCTTAAGTCTTTAGCCGCCAGTTTAAACCTCTCTCTGCCAAGGTCCTACTCCGATTTCGCATTAGAAAAATCACCCTCCATTAATCTTCAAACCATTAAGCTCTTACAGCGCACAGTCCATGGCCATGTTTTTACCTTGCAATTAGCTCCTCCTAAGGGAGCTAATTTTCAGTCGGGTGATTTACTGGGATTGAAGCCTCAAAAGGCAAACGAAGCTGAACGGTTGTACTCCATCGCCAAAAGGCCCGATAATAGCATCTTTTTAAGCATTCGCCATTTTGAAAAAGGACAAATTTCGCCTTTTCTAAAAACGCTGCCTCTGGGTCAAAAAATTAAAGCCCAACTAATATCCAATCTGGGCTTTAATCTACCTAAGGGCAACAATCCACTAGTTTTAGTGAGTAACGGCACTGGCCTAGCGCCATTTCTGGGAATGGTTTCAGAAATGGACAAAAACCGAGAAGTAAAACTGTACTGGGGAGCGCGAAGCTCAACGGATGGAATCTTATATCAAAATTGGTTGGATGAACTGCTAGAGAGCCGCCCTAAGCTCGAGTTTATTCCAGTTTATTCTAGAGAGAGAGATTGTCAGTATGTGCAATACAGGCTTAATGCTGATGCTCAAAAATGGGAAAAGAATATGATCGTAAATGCTACATTAATGCTCTGCGGCTCCTTAAATATGCAAAACGGGGTTTTGGCTGTCTTAGAAGATTTAGGCCAGCGCCACTCCCACCTTAAGCCAGACCTACTTAGAGCGCAAGGCCGTCTTTTAAGTGATTGCTATTAGCGACTTTAAAATTATTACACTATCAAACCAAAAAATATAATCGACACAGCAGGCCTATGACTATTGCTAGGTCCCGACCTAGATTCGTCAGCATGTTTTTATTTCCCTCTTACTTTCTAAAATCACTATTGAACGCAGCCATGCTCATTTATGGTCACCCCATACCTTCATCAAGCTGGCAAAAATGAAGTGAGTTCCGGTTTAAATGCGCTAGTTTTCAAGACGAAAAAGACCATAATAGACGGCAAAATTCGCCTACCATGCGTAACCTCTTCTCAGCCCACATTTTTTTTCAACTTGCGAACAATTTTTTGCATCCTAAAATCAGGATTTTCATTTAACTCCGCCTTCGAATTAGCCACCTGAGACGCTATATAGATGGTAAGTAAATTTGAGCGAAGCAGATATAACCTGTTGTCAAATTTCTGTCAACACTGACATTAATATTCGTGTCAGACTTACAGAACTTCAAAAATATTAAATAGTCATCAGGCTTTCGCTATGCGCCAGTGTACTGGCCTTCATAAATTATGCGCAAATGTTGTGTATCAAGCAAATATTTGAGTTAAGCGAAAAAGGAAAATTCTACTTTTTTACTCCCCTGATCTGTGCTATAATGGAAGTCTATCCAATGCTTGTTTATCATCGCCTCCTATTTCTTTAGGAATTTAGACAAAGTCGCATTAGCTTTCGCGGAAAGCCGAATGAAAAATCAAAAAGGATTAAGCCTAGATGAATTTTGAAGAAATAATTCAAGAGACCTACCACAAAGTAAAGAGCATAAACGATACGGGCGAAAACGCTTCTTATATACCCGAATTAGCCAAGGTTAACCCTAATAATTTTGGCGTACAAATCTCTACTGTAGATCAAAAAAGTTTTGGTCTCGGAAACTGCAATGACAAGTTCTCCATTCAGAGTATTGCTAAGGTCTTATCTTTCAGCTTAGCCTATAATATAATTGGCAGCGATATTTGGCGCAGGGTTGGCGTGGAACCATCGGGCACTCCCTTTAATTCTCTTTTTCAGTTAGAAGCCGATAATTGCATTCCACGTAATCCCTTTTTAAACGGGGGCGCAATGGTTATTGCCGATATTCTGCTCAGTAATTTAAAAAAGCCCAAAGAAGATTTCCTCGAATTCACACGGAGTATTGCAAACCAATCGCACTTAAATTACTCTGCCAAAGTTGCGGCATCCGAAAGAGCCGTTGGTTACCGAAATAAGGCCCTCTGTTATTTTATTAAATCCTACGGAAATATTGATAATGACCCAGATGATGTGCTGGATTTTTACTTTCACCTATGCTCCATTGAAATGACCTGTAAAGAGCTTTCAGAAATGTTTCTCTTCCTAGCAAATGATGGCAGAAGTATCCAAAACCACAACTCCATTGTAAGCGAAAGTCAGTCCAAAAGGATAAACGCACTCATGCAAACCTGTGGCTTTTATGACGAATCAGGAGAATTTGCCTTTACCGTTGGTCTACCTGGCAAAAGTGGTGTGGGCGGTGGCATTATTGTGGTGCACCCCGATCAATACGCTATGGCTGTATGGAGTCCCAAACTGAATAAAAAAGGAAACTCCTTTCGGGGGATGAAATTTTTAGAACAATTCACCACTAAAACTAATTTATCAATATTTTAAGTAACTTTAAATTAGCAAACCTTCGAATTTAATCACCTCATTAAGAGTAGATTAATCTAAAAATCACGCAACAGCGCCGAACTTTTAATAATTTTATTCTCTGCAAAAAACCTTAAGGTTATGGATGTTAAATTTATAAGTAAGCTCTATTTAAAATCTTTCCTATTCTACGCCCTTTCTTTTGCAATTCTAATGTTTTTGTGGGAGTACTTTAGCCTAAAAACGATAGACCCGCTCAAACACATTATCAGCGCAAGCCTCTTTGGCTTGATAATGTCCTGGTCTACCATTACCGCTCATAAGCGTTCTTTGCAAAAACTAGGGCAATCAAGTAGAGAAGGCTTTAATGAAGAAGATTTGAAGGTTCATCAAAAAATCACCCTCAGAAAGAAGCACGAGCTTAAAGAAATTTTCACCCTGCTAAACAACAATCAGGCTACCGCTAGATGGACTCTTAAACATACTGATAACAAGATTAGCGCAAAGACCGGTATATCGTGGGCCTCGTGGGGCGAAAAAATTGAAATAAAGGAGACAGATGAGACCTTCGAAATAAGCAGTCGTCCTATTTTAAGTAGCACCTTATTTGACAAAGGAAAGAACCGCGAAAATGTAATTCTTTTAAAGCAGCTCATCGAAAACTTATAAAGCAAAAATCTATTTGCACTCGTCGGGTAATTGTTTTACTTCAAGCACAGAAAAATCATCAGTCCTAAAAAACGCTCGCTCAAGCATGGTGTGACCTAACTCATTAGCCAATTTCAATCCGTCAATTCTTCTTAAATTGAGCTCCAATCAAAACTGCATGATTAAAAAACTGCCGCTCCTTTTACTTACGCTTTTCAGCCTTAGTTCTTTTGCCCAAAATACGCTGCGCTACGAGCAATTGGCACCAAGAGGCCTCCCTTACTACCCTACCGACATTCATGTTTTCCCCGACCAATCCGCGATCATAAATGTGTTTGGCCCCTACATTTATCGCTTCCCCCTGTTTAACGATTCTACGCTTCAAAATTTTGGCTACAATCTAATTTATACAGACACTCTCGTAACAGGAGAAAGACTAGAGGTTTTATCGAATCGAATCTTCACCAAAGGTAAATACATTACCCGCGATGGCGGCGCCAACTGGAGTCTTATAAAAAGTCAAGACTTTCAAAACTTTTGGTTTCTCAAACCTGATTTTTGGATTTTTCAAGATTTGCAAGGGCAGATATTTACCTCACGAGACTCTGGAACCGTTTGGGAAACTAATAATGTAAAATACATCGATGCCTTAGGAGATGAAGATTATCGCACTCTTATTAGAAAGTCTGATAGCTCCGTTTTTCATCTTTATCAAGACACACTCATTCAAAGAGTTAAGTGGACCACGCGCTACCCCAACAAAAACCCTCCACTCTACTACCACCAAGTAGATAGCTTGCATTATCTCTTTGAAGTAGACTTGCAGCTTTATCGATATGAAGTAGACCTAGATACCACCTTTCAGGTAAACGATATTTCTACCCGTAATCGACCCTTTATTAACATTTATACGCCTGGAGATCAATTTATAAGAGAGGATAATCTATCCTATGTTTTCCTTTTTGCCGATACCACCATGCAATGGATTAATCGTAATAAAGTTTATAATGCAGGCTCCTTCGAATACTCCGACGGCAGAATGTGGTATAATAGTTATATCCCTTTCCACCCCTTCTCATTAGGCAACATTGCCTTTTTTCGCCCGCTCAGCAATCAAAAAGTAATATGGGGCGATAGCGATGGCTTTATTTATGGCATTGCCAACACTTCCAATGACAGTGTATTTTACACCGAAAACAAGTTTATCGATAGCGAAGCTGAACTAATTGGGCCTCCCCACCAAAATAACATTGAGCCTAGCAACCAAATGGAGTTTGGAATCGGAATTGGCCAAAATAATAATTCTTTGGCATTCCACGAAAGTAGGGACAATGGCTTAACTTGGAGTAAGCACATAAGTACGGCAACAGGAATACCCAGCCAATTTAGGATGCGAGATTATAATAGAGCCGTAGACACCAGCTGTTTTATCGAGCTTTATTTACGCGACCTGAACCCGCGAGTAGAAGCCAAGTTAGTTTTTAATGATGGTAGGGGCGACTTAATCCAAAGCATAACTTCAAACGGAAATATTGGCGAATACCTCTACTATCCACAAGGAATTGGCTTTAAAAACTGTGATACCGGTTCTGTAATTATCGATAATCGCTTATATCGCACCAAGGATGGAGGTGCCAATTTTGACCAACCCTTCGCTGGCGTCGAATTTTATAACTTCCGCAGGGTGGATAGTGCTTTTTACCTTAGCTCCGACTCCGGTGTTTTTAAGTCTGATAATTATTACGACTGGCAGTTAATAGGCGGGCCACTTTTTAACCAAGGCCTAGATTTCAACTTTAATGACTCTGTTTATTTCAATGTTTACAAACAGTCTGTGCTTACCTACAGTTTAGATGGAGGTAATAGCATTAGCACCCTAGATTTACAAAGCCAAGCATTGGAGCGGATTGCGGGAATAGGAGACTCAGCACTTTTTGTAAGCAGCTTTACCGGTGCACTTTATAAAATCTACCTTCCCTGGGCTCAAGGTCCAATTAGCACCGAGGAAAACGCATATAACATACCTCAAATTTCCATATTTCCTAATCCCAATTCTAATGGCACCATTAATATAGATGCGTCAGTAGATTTTAAGACTTACAAAATATTCAATTTAAATGGGCAGGTATTGGCTCGTGGGCAGATGCAAAAGGACCAAAAAAAGCTCCAAATACTAAAACCCACTGCCGGGAGCTATTATTTGGAGCTAAATACCGAGAAAGGCTTTAAATATACTACTCGCCTTATTTTTGATTAGATCAATAGAACTGCTCTTAGTAACGTTTTTCTCTTTCTTGCATATAGGTCTCTACGATAAACTCAATATTATTGTAGATCAAGGGCTTAGTAATAAAGCCTTTTACCACATCAAATTCATTAGCCCTCTGCTGATCTTCTTTGATTAGCGAATTACTCATCGCAAAAATGATGGTTTCCTTATGAGCAAAGCGGTCCATGTATTCTTGTAAAAATTCGAAACCATCCATTACTGGCATATAAATATCCAATAATATTACAGCAGGAAAGTCCTCTTCCGCTGCTTCTAATCGCTGCAGCTCTTCTATGCCTTCCGCCCCATCTGGAAAAAGTGCTACCTCAGCACCTGAATAATTACGAGTAATAATATTTTTTAGTACAAAGCTGTTAACTTGATCATTATCAATAATCATCAAGTTCAATTCTTCGTCTATCATATTTGTTTAGTTTTTGAAGGCGAGATCCCAAACTTATCTTTATAAGCCTTTCCAAAATAACTTAAGCTACGAAAACCAAGTACATGTGAAACTTCAAAAATACTTAGCTCTTCGGTTTGCAACATGTTTTTAGCCTTACTTAAGCGGAAGTCGTTGATATATTGAATCGGCGTCATTCCAGTCAGTCTCTTCACCTCTCTTTCTAATTTAGGCGTCGATAAATTCATTAGTTCCGCAATTTCAGGAATGCTAAACTTACGGAAACGAAAATGGTTTACCAATAATGCTTCCATATGAGATAAAACCGGATCCTTCACCCCAAAGTCGTGGTTTATAGGAGCCGAGATATCGTAAATTCTTTGCAACTGCTCACGAGTCTTGAGCAAGTTATTTACCCGCGCTAAAAGAATATCAAATTTAAAAGGCTTAACAATATAGTCGTCCGCCCCAAATTTATAACCATCAATACGACGCTCGTCCTCACCTAATGCCGTCAATAAGATGATGGGGATATGCATCGTGCGATCGTTAGACTTTACCGCTTCGGTTAATTCATAGCCATTCATTTTAGGCATCATGATATCACTAATGATAATATCTGGCATATTTAATCGACACTTCTCTAAACCTTCTAGACCATTGGTAGCCTCATAAACCAGAAAATAATCTTCAAAGAGAGCGGTCATTGAACTCAGTAGCTTCTCGTTGTCCTCAACAATTAATAATTTCTTTTGCATAATTTAAGATTTAGGGAGTGTTATTGTAAAAGTGCTGCCCTGTCCCACTTCACTTTTAAGTTTAATTTTTCCTTTATGGAGATTTACAAATTCGGAAACAATGGAGAGGCCCACGCCTGTTCCAGAGATATTCCCGACGTTGGAGCCGCGATAGAAAGATTGAAATATTCGAGTTTGATCATCTTCTGGAATGCCAATACCCTGATCTTGCACCAAAATCTCCAAGGCCTCTTCCCCATAGTTTAAGACTACCTGAACATCTACCTCCTCGTGAGAAAATTTTATGGAGTTCCCAATTAAGTTTGTAAACACATAGCGCATCAAAGAATAGTCTGCCTGAATATCGTAAGGCTCCTCACCCTCTACACTCAGCCTTAGATGATAATTAGTACCATCGCCTTGGTACACCTCCAGTAGATCCGCTATTAACTGCCTAACATCTACAGCAGTGGTATTAAAGTTTCTGCGCCCCATCGTAAGTCGCTTCAACTCCAGCATATCCATTATCATATCATTTAATCGATCCACCTCTTCTTCCATCGTACTTAAACCCAAAGAAAGAAGCTTTGGACTTTGCTTAACCTTTAACATCTCTATATTAGCCTGAATAATGGCTAAAGGTGTTTTAAACTCGTGACTGGCTATGGAGTAAAGATTAGTTTTAAACTTTGATAGTTCTTGCTCTTTAGACAAGGCCTGCATCAGATCATCGGTTAGATGCACACTTTCGGTAATATCGCGCGTAGTACTTAAACTGCGATAATTCATTCCGGTCTCTAGAGTGGTATAAGTGGTTTCTAACCAGCGTAACTTACCCTTACCATGTTTTATCTGATAGCGTATGCGAGTTCCTGGTTGTTCAAAAAAGCGCATCAGGGTGTTAAAGTCCATCTCATTAATAAACTGCTCACTTAAAAAGTCGGTCAGTTTTTTACCTAATAGGTGATCGGCCGAAAATCCTAAAATGTCTTTTGCACTAGGCGTCGCAAAGCGAATAGAGTTATCCCCATCATGTAAACACACCAAATCGGTGGTGTGCATCGCTATAAGTTGAAAGACGCTTATGGAAGAAAACATCGCAGAGTTAATTTGATTAACAATAATACAACAAAATTAGCTAAACTATTAATGACAAAGGGACTTAGACTAGCTATAAATATAAAAGCCCCCTTAAAAGGAGGCTTTTAATGATCTTAAAATCTTTGCAATCTAGTAGCGATAGTACTCTGGCTTATATGGGCCTTCTACCTTTACTCCAATATAAGATGCTTGATCTTCGCTTAGTGTTTCTAGTTCTACTCCAATTTTTGATAAGTGTAATTCTGCTACTTTCTCATCAAGATGTTTTGGAAGCGTAAATACTTCATTTGGGTATTTCTCCGAATTCTTCCAAAGCTCAATCTGAGCTAAAACTTGATTAGTAAAGCTGTTTGACATCACAAAGCTAGGGTGACCGGTGGCGCATCCTAAGTTTACTAAGCGGCCTTCTGCAAGTAGAATAATGTCCTTACCATCAATGGTATATTTATCAACCTGCGGCTTAATTTCGATATGACTTTCGCCGTGATTAGTTTTTAACCAAGAAACATCAATCTCATTATCAAAATGACCAATATTACAAACGATAGCCTTGTCCTTCATAATCTCGAAGTGGCGGCCTTTTACAATATCTTTATTTCCGGTAGCAGTGATAATGATATCCGCTTCGGGAATGGAAGTATCCATTTTCTTCACTTCAAAACCGTCCATTGCTGCCTGTAAAGCACAAATAGGATCAATTTCGGTCACAATTACTCTACAACCTGCTCCGCGTAAAGAAGCGGCGGTACCTTTACCAACATCACCGTAACCGGCTACTACAGCCACTTTACCAGCCATCATAATATCTGTAGCTCTACGGATTGCATCTACTGCAGATTCGCGACAGCCATATTTATTATCAAATTTCGATTTGGTTACCGAATCGTTGACGTTGATGGCAGGCATGGGAAGCGTACCATTTTTCATGCGCTCATATAAACGGTGTACACCAGTAGTGGTTTCTTCACTTAAACCTTTTACGTCACCTGCTAATTCTGGATACGTGTCTAAAACCATATTGGTTAAATCACCACCATCATCCAAAATCATATTTAATGGCTTACGCTCTTCTCCGAAGAATAAAGTTTGCTCAATACACCACTCAAATTCCTCTTCATTCATGCCTTTCCAAGCATAAACTGGCACACCAGTAGCGGCAATTGCCGCAGCTGCATGGTCTTGTGTAGAATAAATATTACAAGATGACCAAGTTACATCTGCTCCTAACTCTACCAATGTTTCAATTAACACCGCAGTTTGGATGGTCATGTGCAAACAGCCTGCTATACGTGATCCTTTCAAAGGTTTTTCTGCACCAAACTCTTCTCTTAATGCCATTAAACCTGGCATTTCCGCTTCTGCTAATTCAATTTCCCTTCTACCCCATTCCGCTAAGGAAATGTCCTTAACTTTATATGGCGTGTAATTTCCTACCTTCGTACTCATATCTAAATATAGGTGTTATAAAATTTTTGGCAAAGATACCCTAAATCTCGGCATTAAAAAGCTTAACTAATTAATATGGCCTTACATAGAATCTATAAATGGCAATGGTTAGAAATAGCGCTTTGGAAAATTGAAGATTCCGATCAAATCGATTCGCAAGATCTCAATCTATCCAAAGCAGATAGGGAAAAGTGGCAAAAAATTAAACATCCAGTGAAGCAAGCAGAATTTTTAGCCTCGCGTGCAGCACTCAAACTTTTGATAGAGGATATTGATAGCCTAAGCTTCGATGAAAGTGGCAAACCTCAGCTAAAAAATTATCAAGGAATATCCTTAAGCCACTGCCACAATTACGCTGTAGCAGCGGTAAGCAGCAACTTAGATATTGGCGCAGATGTTGAAAATTACCGTCCTCAATTTCCGAAAATAGCAAAGCGGTTTTTAAGCGATCAAGAACTTAATTCCTTAAGTAAAACCGACTACCTTAGGCAAATGGCCGCATTCTGGTGCGCCAAAGAAAGCCTCATCAAATTAAGCGGTAATACCAAATTAGATTTACGCAAAGACCTTAGAGTCTCACCCATAAACCTCAACAACAGGCAGGTATGCCAAGGCTTGATTCGTGAAAAGAAGCAATTAATAGCCCATCCGGTATTTATAAAATCCGAGGCAGATTTTTGCTTGGGATTTAGCTATAGAAAGCCAAATTTAAACTAATTCATAAAGGGATATTTTAGTAGGTTTGTAGCCCATGACTAGGAAGGCCATTTCACCTATAATCAACTCTGCTAAAGCTGATTCAAAAAAGCTCTTGGCGGTATTAATAGATCCCGATAAATTAGGGGATAAGGCCTTGGTAAACTTGGTGCAAGAAGCGAATGACGCTCCAGCTGATTTAATTTTCATCGGCGGAAGCCTTATTACGGGAAGCAGTTTAGACTCTTGTATTAAAACGGTAAAATCTCATACCACTATACCAGTAATTTTATTCCCGGGAAGTATCATGCAGGTTTCGCCCCAGGCAGATGCCATTCTCTTTATGAGTTTGATCTCTGGCCGTAACCCCGATTTACTAATTGGCAATCAAGTAATTTCCGCTCCTTATATAAAGCAAATCAATTTAGAAACACTTTCTACGGGCTATATGCTAGTAGATTGTGGCCAAAGCACTACTGCAATTTACATGAGTGGCAGCGCCCCACTACCCTATAACAAACCAGAAATTGCGGCCTGTACGGCCTTAGCTGGCGAAATGTTAGGCCTTAGTCAGTTTTATTTAGACGGAGGCAGCGGAGCTGATAAAACAGTAAACCCCGCCATTATTAAAGCGGTTAGAGAGGCAGTAGACAAACCTATTATTGTGGGCGGCGGTATTCGCAGTGCAGATCAAGCTAAGCAATTGTGCGCAGCAGGGGCCGATGTAATAGTGATTGGTAACGCCACCGAAGAAAACCCGGCAATTATTAAAGAAATAGCCCAAACCATTCATAGCTTTTAAATGAAAATTAGCGTAGAAATCTCCATGCACCCTCTTTCCGAAAACTATTTAGAAAGGGTAGATGCTTTTTTAAAAGCCCTGCAGATGCACGAATCCTTAAAAGTGCATGTTAGTCCTTTGAGTACGCAGGTATTTGGTGACTCCGCATTAATTTTTAGCATTTTAGAAAAAGAAATAACTAAGACTTTTACTGATGGCCAAGCCCCTTTTGTTCTCAAGGTTTTAAAAGACGACTTATCTAATATGGACTTATCCGCCTATTAATGCGGGGCAACCTTAAACAGATTGAGTGGTTTGCTGTGCTCTGCAGCATCACCTACACTATTTTACTTACTTATCAAATAATTTGGTGCTGGCTTTTTGCCTTCCTGGCTTCCATTGCTTTCATTTACCTCTGCTACTTAAAAAAAATATACGCCGAATTTGTACTGCAAGTATTCTACTTACTAATGGCCCTATATGGCTATTTTCAGTGGGATGTAAGTTTATTTCAGGATTCAAAAAGCCTAGGCTGGGAACTTAACATCGGGGTAATTAGCCTTGGCGTCTTACTGAGCCTCGCTTCTGGCTACTCACTAAAAAAATACAGCGATGCAGAACTACCCTGGCTCGATAGCTTTACTACAGTTTTTAGTATCATCGCTACCGCATTAATGGTAAGTTTGCTTCCTGAAAATTGGTTATATTGGATAGTTATAGACATTGTATCTATCTACCTTTACATGAAAAGGGGCTTAAAGCTTACGGCCCTATTATTTGTTGTTTATACATTTTTAGCCATTAATGGCTATCTAACTTGGATTTAATGAGGATTGTAGTAACAGGCGCAGAGTGCAGCGGAAAATCGCAGCTCTGTGCAGAACTAGCAGAAATTACCCACAGCCGCTGGGTGCCAGAATTTGCCCGGGAATACCTAGAAAAGCACGGCCCCAATTATAACTACCAAGATTTTATAAAAATACTGGATGGCCATCGTCGCAGGCAAGCGGAGGCCCTGCATATTAATGCTGAACTGGTATTTTTAGATACGGATTTAATTAATTTTCAGGTTTGGGCAGAGCGCAAATTCGATAAATTACCCCCAGCGCTTTTAAGCCTCAAAGAATCTACCGAAGGTAAAATCTATTTCGTTTGTTATCCAGACTTAGAATGGGAGGATGACCCCTTACGCGAAAATCCCGACGATCAGCTTGAAATATACCAACGCCACTTAGAGCTCGTAAAAGGCTTTGAAAGGCCTTATGCCATTATAAAGGGACAAGGTAAAGATCGCTTGCGTCGTGCTTTAGATGCACTGCAAGACTTTCAGGAAAAAGAAGAGTTTTAATACTAAATAGAATACAAAAAAGGCGACAATTTCCATTGCCGCCTTTTTTTATGCTAATCTGTAAGTTCCTATTTAGGAAGATATTCATTCGTGAAAATTTCCGCCTGTACCGAATCTGAAAGATCCGCTAAACCGCGCGCTTCCATCCACTGATAATAGGCTTGCCATTTTTCTGTTTTCATTTTCCCCCAAGCTTTCGTTTCATCCAAAAAATAGGGAGAAATATTTGCCATAGCCTGGCTTACAAAAAGTGAATCTTTAAAATTTACATGCTGGTAGTTCACTCGCAAGTTTTCTACTGCTGCCCTCGGGTTTTCGGAAACACTAATATAAGCACGTTCTAAGACCTTCAGAAAACGCTTTAGCAATTCGGCCTTTTCACTATTCAGCTCTTTCGGCGCCATAATAACGGAAGAATATCCATAAGGCACGTCGTAATCATTAGGTATAAAAGTACTTAGCTTTATGCCTTCTTGTGCCGCTAAAATGGCTTCCCAATGCAGAAACACCCAAGCCACCTGGCCAGAGTCCTGCATAAAAGCATCCCACACGGCTAAGCGGCCAGGCTCTTTCGTCTGGTAAGCCGCCTGTCCTCCAGCGTTCTCTATCATCGCATTTAAAATTTCGCGCTCTAAGGGAGTGTGATAGCCGAGATAGGTTAATTCCTTTATATCCGCAGGGCTTTCAATTTGCGCATCTGCCTTGAGCACAAAAGCACTACGATCGGCTTGCAAAATACTTGCTACCGCCTGTGCCTTTAAACCGCTGCTGTCTGCTGCAAAAGCAAAAAGATGCTCAGAAGGTCCCACAGCCAAATCTACTTCTCCATCTAACAACCTAAAGACAGGCTTTTTTGTGTAGTTGTCAATTTCGGGGGTATCCCAGTTTAAAAAGATTCCTTCTTCCTCAAACCAAGCTTTTTGTTCCGCCCAAAAAATACCAGCGTGTAAAACATTCGGCGTCCAATCTAACGCTAAGTGCAAGGTATCTAAGCCAGAGCTAGGTTTTTCCACTTCTTGCGTCACTTCCGTAGATGTGTCATTATTTTGCTTGCAGGCAAATAAGACAGTCATCGATACTAGTAAAATATACTTTTTCATAAGCTTCTAAAAAACTAATCTTAAGGTTACATAACCATGATATGGTGCCTGAACGAAATAAGCGGGGCCGCCATTTAAATCTGGGGCTCCGTAGGTATAATAAAGCTCATTAGTGAGGTTGTTCAGCTGAAAACTAAGGCTGTGTTCTTTATGGAATTTCCAGTTGGCACTTAAATTAAAAATCAAAGAAGAAGGCACAATTAAATCCTCGTTATTAGTTAACTCCATAAACTGCTCTCCCAAATAGCGCGCACCAAGGCTAAAACTTAAATCTTTAATTGGGGAATAGCTTAAATTAACTTGTCCGTTTACTTGTGGACTTAATATAGGAGTAACATTCTCGAACACTTCGCTAGAATCGTTTTGCTGGTAGCTGCTTATCTGCGCCTGCAGCAAGCTTAACTGCCCACCCATGGTTAGCATATTAGCTTTATTGAAAAATGTATTGCTAATATCCCAAGTACCATTTAGCTCAATACCCTGACGAGAACTTGCTTCTTGGTTTAAGTACACCTGCACAAAGCCCGCGGCAATGTATTCACCAATGGGCGCAATTTCATTTTCAAACTGCATGTAAAAGAGGTTCAGCTGTAAGGAGACTTTTTCGGTATTCCAACGCGTCCCAAGCTCCAAATCATTTACATATTCCGCTTTTACAGAATTCACATCGCGCAATAGGCCAATATTAGAACTGTTTACGGCTGTAGCACCAAGAATATCAAAGCGTGTTGGCTCGCGCCCACTTCTTCCGAAAGAACTGTAAAGCTGCCAATTTCTATTTAACTGATAACTAAGTCCTAACTTAGGATTTACGAAAGTAAAATTGCGAGTAGGAACTGCTGGCTCTTCGCCTAAAGCTTCTGGGTCTGCCCCTAAATTTAAAGCAACTTGACGTAATTGCACATCTGCAAATAGCTTTAGATCTTCGCTATTTTCTCCCTTTAAACTGAAAGCTTTTTCCCATTTAGCAAATAGTGCCAACTCATCTTTGGTGCTTTCATCCTCATAATAGGGCGCATTACGGTTTGGAATTATGTACTCTAAATTGCGACGATTAAAAGTATAGGCATGTAAACCAAGGGCAAAGTCGCCTGCTTTCTCACTTTTTAAATTGTAGTTAGACATAAGCCCCCAATGGCTATTATAAAGTGGGTAATTAATTTGGGCAAAAGCACCATTATCATCGTAACCGAAAGGAAAGTCACCGCCGGCGCCGCCGTGATAGACCGTGGAGACTAGGCTGCTTTTGGCTCCCAATCGATAGGTATGCTGCAGCTGAAACAAATATTGACCAAAATTATCGATGTCATTTTCCGACACTAAATTAGTGCGCGGATCTTGCTGAATTTGCGCCAAAGGAACGGGAGTATAGCCCAATCCGTTCTGGCTTTGACCTGCGAAACCCGTAAATTTAAAGGCGTGCTTTTTACCAAAATAGGCGCCAGAGAAAAACAATGAATTGGCTGCAGTACTGGTATTATAGCGATAACCGTCGCTCTGAATACGGCTTACACGTGCATAAAATGCTGTTCGGTTTTCTTGTAAGCCGGTGCTCACTTCGGCACTAGCTCTTAGAGTATTAAAAGAGCCACCCGTAAACTGCAATTCGGCCGAAGGTTTTGCATTCGCTAGCGAAATAGACTCAAAATTAACGGAGCCTGCATAAGAAGAAACTCCATTGGTACTAGTGCCAACCCCGCGTTGAATCTGTACAGATTCTATACTATTACCAAAGTCTACAAAGTTGGAGAAAAATACCCCCTGATCAATCATGTCGTTTAGAGGCACACCATTAAGGGTAATGTTAATACGCGTCTGATCGATTCCGCGCAAGCGCATTTGCCCATAATTACTTAAACCTGTTCCCGACTCTGAATAAGAAACTAAAGAAGGACTGAGATTTTCTAGCAGAAAGGCACCGTCTTGGCCAAAAAACTGCTTTTCGATTGTCTTTCGATTTACCGTAACCTGTGCCACCGGGGCATCTTCTGCGGCGCGCACTGCCGAAATTGTTACTTCTTCTAATTGTTCTACACGAAGACTGTCCTCCGTATTTTGAGCTAACGCGACTTGGGTGCTCAATCCCAAAACAGCAAAAACTAGTAGTCGTCTTTTCATAAAAAAATAAATTATGAAAGGAAAACCGGGGTATGCTCCTAAAATTAATAAATAAACCTCGAATGCCTTTAACATCCTTTCCCTACGCCGGCATTATCCGGATCAGGTGCTTACCGCAAGAAGCGATAATGGGTATAATCTCAGCCCACAATAATTGTGAGCACCCCGTGAGAAGCGGCAAATGTATAATTTTTCTTTATCCCCTAGCATAGCTTCCTTTTTATTATAGTTTTGCCCGCCGAAAATCATACACTATGAAAAAGCTTTTAAGCCTGTTCTTCATTTTCTTAGGCACCATTCTACCAGCTCAAGAATTATTAGACACAGTTGTGGTTTCGGCTGCCGCATATAAACAGAGCTTACTGAATAGTAATCGTAATGTGCAGATTATTAACCGCGACGAAATTGAAGATGCGCCAGTAAACTCGGTCGCAGAGATGCTGGACTTTATTACGGGCGTAGATGCGCAACAAAGGGGAATATTTGGCACTCAAACCGACCTTAGCATCCGAGGTGGCACTTTCGAGCAGGTACTAGTGTTGGTTAATGGAGTTCGGCTAAGCGATCCACAAACTGGTCATCATCTTATGAACCTACCCTTCGCTTTGAGCGACATCGAAAGAATTGAAGTACTTATGGGTGGAGCCTCGTATATTTTTGGAGCCAATAGCTTTAGCGGTGCTATAAATATTATTACCAAGAAAAATACGGGCACCAAAACCAATACCGAAATTCAATTAGGTGGTGGAAGCTTCGCGAGCTTCAATTCTCAGGCTAGCGTAGACTGGAGTGGGAAAAAGCATAACTCCCGCATAAGTGCCGGACATAATCGTTCGGGAGGCTTTAAGGAAAATACCGACTTTGACCTCAGTACCCTTTGGGCCGAAAGTAATTGGAATATTAATGGCCATACACTTAAATTTAATGGTGGTTTTAACGCCCAAAACTTCGGAGCACAAAATTTCTACTCTACCCGTTATCCAGAGCAATATGAAAAAACTCGCACTCTAAATGCTAGCTTAAATTGGCAGCAGCAGTTGGGCTCATCTACCTGGAGTAGTGACCTTTATGCCCGCACCAATTGGGATGAGTTTCAACTTTTTAGAGAAGGAGACGGTTTTTATGAATTTACCAATGGCCGCTTTATCAATGGGCTAGACACCGTCCCTGCTTGGTATACAGACCATAATTACCATCGCTCGGATGTATATGGCTTGAGAACTAACTTAAGCCATCATAGCAAGTGGGGTAAGACTAATCTCAATGCCGATTATCGCTACGAACAAATCCGCAGTACCAATCTTGGGAAACCACTGGCGGAGGAAAGCAATAAAGAAGAACGTGGCAGCTTAAATTTAGGCGATCAGCGAAATAACCTATCCTTGGCCGCTGAACATTTGGTGAATTTTAAAAAATTAAACCTCTCCGCGGCCCTTCAAGTTAATTACAACGACGTTTTTGGCTTAGGCTTTTACCCCGCTCTTAATGCTGGCTACCGCTTTAAAAGACAAAGGGTTTATGCCAGCTTTAATCGCTCCTTTCGTTTGCCGAGTTTTACTGAATTATACTACAATATTGGCGGCGCTCAAGGCAGTGAAAACCTAGAGCAAGAAGAATCCTACAATTACGAAATTGGTTACCGCTGGCTCAATAAAAACTGGCACTTTAATGCGAGTATCTATCGCCGCATTGGAAGGAATATTATAGATTGGACGCAAGATTGTGACACCTGTGACTTACTCGCTAACAATGCCCAAAGTGCCAACTTTAGGGGCGGTGAACTGAGCCTTGATTATAGTTTCAAGGCGCATCTAAATTCTCTGTATTTCAATAATATCAATTTTGGCTTTAGCTATAATCAAAGTGATGAAATTGAGAACCCACCCTATTATTCGGTTTACGTACTAGACTATCTCAACTATAAATTTAATTTGCGCTTAATGCAAAAATTAGGAGAAAGATTGAGCTTAATGTATACTGTAAGCTACCAGCAGCGCGAAGGTCAATTTATCCGCATCGGCGCTAGTTCTCCCGAAGCTTATCAGCCTGTTTTACTTTTCAATGCCAGTGCTCAGTATCAGATCAAAAAAGTGCGTCTTTTTGTTCGTGCCCAAAATATTGGCGGACAAAGATATTTTGACCACGCCAATGTAGAGCTTCCTGGGTTTTGGCTTAGCGCGGGAGCCAATGTAAAGTTCTAATAAAATGGCTCAGTGCAGATGGCAAAATACCAGCCTAAAGTTCTTTGCGGATTTCCGCCAAAGCCTGCTTAATCATCTTCAGCTTTGAAATAACCTCGGCCACCTGAGCGGTGTCTTCTTTATTCGCTTTGAGCTTGGCTTTGGCTCCCTTAAGGGTAAAACCGCGCTCCTTCACCAAATGGTGGATAAGCTTAAGATTATGCACATCTTTTGGCGTAAAAAGACGATTCCCCTTTTTGTTTTTCTTGGGCTTTA
>CBFHVV010000005.1:0-66606 GCA_965658965.1 Croceimicrobium sp. | reverse complement strand
CGGGATGGGAGTATAATTTGCCATTTAGTGAGTTCCATATTTTTGATAAAGTTCAAGAACACCTTTGGCCGTCTGTTCCCAGCTAAATTCAGAGCTTCGATCAATACCTAAATCCCGCATCTCTCCGCGAAGACTTTCATCATCGATAAGCTGATGCATCGCCGCCACTATTAAGTCTGGTTCGCTCACATCTACTTTTAAGGCCGCCTTGCCTGCTACTTCTGGGAGACTACTTTTATCGCCGGTAATTACGGGAGTCCCGCATGCCATGGCCTCTAGTAAAGGAATGCCGAAACTTTCTCGTAAACTGGTGTAAAGAAAAACATCAGCCAAATTAATTAAAGCAGGCAGTTCGGTGTTGAGAATGTAGCCCGTAAAATGAATATGCTCAAAATACTCTTCTAGACCATCTTTGGCTAAGTATTGCTTAATTACTTCTGGGTCTAGGTCTCCTATTACCAATTTATGCTCCGTGCCGTAAGCTTTGCAATATCTAGCAAAAGCACGAATGGTGTTTGGGGTATTTTTCTTAGGATCGGTATTCCCTAAAAACATAAAAAACCTTTCTGGAAGCTTATACTTTGAGCGAATTTCCTTTAAATACTGTTGATCACTTATAGGTTTAAAATGTGGGCTCACACCATTGTAAATCACCTTCACCTTATCCTCCCTTGCCAAGCCCATTTCTTTAAATCGCTCTTTTTCGGAGTGCGACACGGTAATTATTAGATCTGCTGATTTACAAAGCTTTCGAACTACAATTCTTCGGTATAAATTACCAAACTTTTGGTAAGAAGAATATCCCGATGCAGTTAGGGGATTAGTCTCCAAATAAATTAAATCGTGAATGGTAACAATTAGCGGTACCGGGCAATTTATAGGAGCCGTATTGGAGGTGCAATGCAGCAAATCCAACTTGAGTTCGCTCGCCTTTTTTGGCAAATACATTTGCTCCCATAAAGGATATGCACCGCCAAAAACAAATATTTTAAAATTGGAGCTTTCCTCAATAACTTGATTATCAGGACCTTCATTAACGAAGATAAAATACTGATTTTTTGTGTCGATCTTTTGCAGGAAGCGTATTTGCTCAAGCACGACAAAATCCATTCCGTGCTTTTTTTCTCTAAAAATTCTTTGGGCCTCAATACCGATCCGCATGTGCACTGGAATTATGAGTTAAATTATATAGATAGCCGCGCCAAAAAGCTTTCGCTTGTTGAAACTCGCCTTTCATTAAAAACGTTAGTATATTCTTAGGTAATGCGATTAGGCTGTAGTAAAGATAATTTAAAATACGTGTTTTAGTATCATAATTACGCCTTGCAAATAGTAAACGATTACGATTTACGTAATAGGTTTTAAAGGGCGAGTTTCTGCCTGTGGAAACGGATTCCTTATGCCACAAAAAACTAGGTCCGTAATACCAGATATCGAATCCCGCTTGTCTAATTCTTTCGCACCAATCAAGCTCCTCATAATAAAGAAAATAGTCTTCTCGCATGGGGCCCACAATATCTAAGACCTTTCTGGGGACCAGCATGGCAGCGCCGTGGGTAAAAGGAGTCTTACGAATATCATTATACTGTCCTTTATCGCTCTCTCGAAAGCCAATCCCAAAGCTGCGAATGGTAATTTTACTCATTTCCGTTGAGCCGGCATATTGAATAAGATCTGGCTCATCATAATATTTTATCCGTGGGCTTAGGGCGCCTAAGTTTTTGCAACTATCAGCAAATGGAACTAAGTCATTTAAAAAATCTGCAGGTAGCTCGGTATCGTTGTTAACTAAGAAAATATATTCCCCTTCGCATAAATCGAGGCCAAGATTATTCCCGCCAGCAAAGCCAAGGTTTTCTTCACTGCGCAAAAACTTCACCTTTGAAAAAGCTTTAATATCTGTCTCCAGACTGCTGGCTGCAGAACCATTGTCTACCAATATACATTCCCAGTTCTGATACTCAAGTTGTTCTAAACTTTTGAGTAGATCGATACTAACCTTTGGTTGATTGAAATTGACTGTTAAAAAAGATATCTTAGGCTTGGCCAAAAGAAAATTTGTTGGTTAATGTCTTCAAAAATAAATCCTTTCTACTTGGATACAAGCAATACTTAGTACTTAAATTTGTGAAACTATGAAAATACGGAATTTTTTAAGCATCAGCCTTGTCTTATCCTCCTTATTTAGCTTCGGGCAAATAAGGGAAAGTCAGGCTCTACCTATTTTTGACCCTATTCCTTATTTTACCTTAAATGACAGTATTACCGGTTGGAGCCTTAGCTCAGATGGGCAATGGATAGGTTGGCCGATGATCATACCCCCGATAGGGATTTCGCGCAATGAAGATTTTTACGAAGCTAAACACAATCAGTTTGGAATAGATAACATAAAAAACTTGTCGCTCTATCACGTAAAATTTGGAAAGGATACCCTGGTCTGCTTGCTCAAAACCTTTCGCAATGGAAAATACAAATATCCGGCAAGAAAGCGAGGTTGGGATAGCTTTATAGACGCCTATTATTGCGTTTTGTACTATAAAGATCTAAAAAAGGCAATGCAATTTTTTGAGAGTAAAAATGACTCTGAAGTTTATGTATTGAAAATTAAAACTCTTGATAGTAAGCTAATTAGTGATATTAAGGAGAAGGATATTTTAGAAATTTTAAAGGCCAACGTTATTGTAAAGCCCAATTACGATCGGAATCTAGTTTTAAGCTTACAAAACAACAAACGAGATAAAACGATTCATTTTCACATTTGTAATTTACACGAGTTATTTAACGATGTAGAAGGCGTTCGTAAAGGCTTTAGTCGCAGAGGTCGCTCTGTTTACGGATCTGTGGCCCTGTTTGAATATCTTTATTTTGAGACCGACAAAACCGATTTCTTAAAAATAGTGGCACTAGAAGATGCTCTATTAAAGAGACAACTAGAACTGGAAAGTGAAGCGATTGAAAACGGCACTATGGATTGGGGAGCAGAAGATAGCGATAGTGAGAATGAAGGTACCTACTGATTTCGGTAAAGATGAATAGGATTCTTGAAAAAATCCAGCCCTTCCTAAAGTACCTATATGCCTTAATTTTTGCAGTACTTGGTGCCCATCTCATTGCCGATAAAGGAGTGGTTATTGCTGGTGTCTTTATTGCTATTCCGGTGGCCCTTATTTTTTTCGCTAAATTTTTCGAAAACCCCAAGATCGGACTTTGGTCTGCTATGCTCGTGGCTTACGCCATTCCCAGCTTTGGCCGCTATGCTCCCTTTGATGCTCCATTAGGCTTAGCCGTTGATAGCTTTCTTGTGCTATCTCTGATTGTTATAATTTTAAAGAAATGGCAAAGCACAGACTTCTCAGGCGCCTATAATGTGGTAAACTTCCTGATGATATTATGGATGTCATTTGTAATATTACAATTGGCAAACCCTTTAGCCTATTCGGCCGCTGCTTGGTTTTATGCTATGCGAGGTATCGCTCTCTACCAGCTACTAATTATTACAATTTGCTTTGTATTGGTTCGAGATAAAAAAGACTGGTATACCTTTTTAAACTTATGGATGTACGCCTCTATTGTATCTGCATTATGGGGACTAAGACAAAAATTTATTGGCGTTGATCGATTTGAGCAAGCTTGGTTAAATGCTGGTGCAGAAACAACGCATGTTTTATTTGGAAAGCTCCGTATTTTCGGAAACTTTACAGATGCGGGTATGTACGGAGCGGGTATGGGCCACGTAGCTATTTCCGCAGCGGTGCTTTTTTTAGGGCCTTATAATCTAAAGCGTAAGTTATTTTTCTTAACCGTGGCCTTACTTTGTGCCTATGCTATGTTAATTAGTGGAACACGCGGTGCAATAGCGGTACCAGGCGCTGGTGGTATTTTGTACCTTATCATGATTCGCAATAAGCGCATGTTAATTATTGGAGCTTCGGTAATGGTATTTGCCTTCTCCTTTCTAAAATTTACCAACATTGGTTCGGGCATTTATGATATTCAACGTTTTAGATCTGCCCTAAATACAGATGATCCTAGTTTAAATGTTCGTTTAATAAATCGTGAATTATTATCTGCTTATTTATCGGATAAGCCCATTGGAACTGGGGTTGGCACAGCAGGAACATGGGGTAAACGCTTTTCACCGGGCACATGGATGGCAAACTTCCCTACGGACGGCCTTTTCACAAGAATACGTGCAGAAACTGGCAGAGTTGGACATACACTATATGTTTATAGTTGGCTTTTTATTTTAGCCTACGGTGTATGGCGTACTTGGCAATATAAAGACAAGGAAAAACAAAATATTGCCATGGCAGCTTTAGCTGGCTATGCGGGAATTTTGGCTGCTAGCTATGGTAATGAAGTAATGACTCAGATGCCAGAACACTTTACCACCTTTATTCCTCTAACCTTTGTGTTTACCATGAAGTACTGGAATCCTGATAAAGATGGCGAGTATGAACTACCCGATGATCAGAAAAAGAATTTCTTTAAGTAATTAGCTTGCCATTTTTATCTTTTCGCTTAGAAGTGGCCTTTTTGGTTTTAGGCTTTGCACCTCGTAGCTGCATACTTAATATACGTTTTATAAAGACCCTTATGGCAGTCCTATCCTTTTGAATTTCCCCTAAAACTGACACCATATAATCGGGTTCAACGGCATTAAGCATCAAGCCTGACTTGAACTGTAAGATTTCTGAAAAATCTTTGAGGGCGGTTGTATCCGCTCTACCCCAATTTCTAAAGGCGCCGGTAACGCAAATACCAGCAGAAAATTGATCTAATAAATTTAATGGATAGGGATTGACAATTATTGGCTGCAGAATCAAAAAACAGTAATCATATAAACCTGGGTCATAGCCAATAGGAATCAATTCACTTAAATGCTCTGAGTTTACAAAACGCTTATCGGAATCGTATTTAACGTAATCATAGTAAGGAGTTTCCTCTTCTGATAAATCTTTGTATCCCAAGACTAAGACACGAAAGTTTAAGCTAACCAATTCATTGGCGATAACGTGGGTTGTCAATAATTTACCATCGTTTTGGCGGGTACTAAAAACCAAAATATTTTGCGCCACTGGCCCCCCTCGGCTGTTACCTAGTTTGCGACTTTCTAATCGTATGTTTTGGGTTACATGAGCCGCAGCCTTATCATGTAGCCATTCAAAATCAATATTCTTAACTTCACTACGAGTAGTTAAATCAGGATAGGCACCGATCAGTTTTAAGCCACTAAGCTCTTCACCTCTTTCTGGAGTTCTGATTGAAGAATCTAGGAGCTCTTTAACAAGAATAAATAAGAAAGGAACCAAAAAGCCCATCACACCAGCAACCGCTACTAAAAGCATAGCTTTAGAGGGTATTGGGTTATGTGGGTAAGGTGGCGGTGAGGTAATAACCAAGCCTCCTGATGACACCAATTCGCTCTTCTGCCTAATTAAAGCTTGATTTAAATTATAAAGTAGTTCGAGGTAATTAGATTCTTTAATACTGATATCTCTTTCTAGGCGTGCAAACTGCGAACCTAAAGGAGCATAAATATCATACTGCTCTCTAAAGTATTGCTTTCTATCTAGGAAAACCGCAATTCGAGCATCTGTTTCGTCTAATAACAAAGTATAACGCAACCATTCACCAATAAGAGAAGAAATTTGTATTCCGTCTGTCGTTCGACTATACTCGTAGCGCTCCATAAGCTGATTGCGAACTTGTTCTTCTAAACGGCTTGCTTTTGCTCGCAATTGGTTCAACAAACTTTGATCGTTCAGATAGGTTTCCATTTCCGCAATCTGTGAACGTAAATCAATCAACTCTTTCTTGCGCTCAAGAATGGCGTTGCCCAATTTGATCATTACATTATTTAAGGAAAGCTGCTTTTCTAATTTAGCTAAAACGGCTTCGGCCGCTTTCTTTTTAGCACGCTCTTTTTGAAACTCATCCTCCATCCTCTCTTTCTCGATGGCCAAGTTTCGTGTTTGTTCCGCATAATTTATGATGCGATACTTTATTCGGAAGTCTTGCAAGGCCGCTTCTGCATCATTCAATACCCGGGCAGCCTCGTCTACTTTCTCCTGAAAATAGGATACAACATCACTGCTTTGTCCGGTTTTAATGGT
This sequence comes from Croceimicrobium sp., assembly GCA_965658965.1. Lineage (GTDB taxonomy): Bacteria > Bacteroidota > Bacteroidia > Flavobacteriales > Schleiferiaceae > Croceimicrobium. The sequence goes on along the minus strand of CBFHVV010000005.1, from coordinate 60,490 downwards.
CGCTAGGTTATTTGTAAAAACCTCGGTTAAAATGAGTAATGTGTTTTGAGCAATACCAGGATCATTGCAAGAAAAGCTCAACTGAATTAAGTCTGAATTTTGCACCCGCTTTACCTGAACACCTTCAAGCGACTTGTAACTGTAAGGTGAGCCTTCCCGTTCAAATGTGCTTTTCACCCGCGAATCATTTACATGAATTTGACGGTAATTGCGGATGCGACGTAAAGTATTTTCTACGGAATAGGGGTCTAGAAGAATTTGCTCTAAACTGTCTGGCATTTTATAACGAAAGTGCCCGTAATTCTCAGCGGTAATGTAGGCTGGGTCGGCACTATCCAGCATCATATGCTGAACTAGTAAGCGCATGCCTACTTCCTCTAAAGTTTGTCGCGATTTTATTATGTTGATTAGGTTATCGTATTCAGTACTCGTGGTAAAATAATCAACCTTGGTATTATCTACTTCCTCAATATTTATCCCCGAGGCAATGCCTGTAAAGATTTCCATCTCTGTTTCATAGGACTTGGGTAAGTTTAAAGTAAGCATATAAGTCACCACCACCAGAGTTAGAGCGCATAGTAAGAATAGATTTATATTTCTATTCAACAGTCTAAAAAACTGGAGTAATGACATTTACTTAATCCTTATTGAATTTACTGAATGGCACACCTACTAATCTTTCTAATTGGCGATAGGTGTCGTAAAAGTCCGTTTTAAGGGTAATGTAGTTGGTAGCCCATTTAGAGCGCAAATCGGCATTAGAACCTAATTCATCTAACGAAAGTTGTCCACGCACATACGCGGCCTCTGCCTGCTCGTATATAAATTGGGCCGACTCCTTGGCATCTGTCGCCTCTTTGATCATATCGCGTAACATAAATAAACGGCTGTAAGTTTCTTCTACTTGACGTCTGATTTCTAAGATAGCTAAATCTTTATTTGCGCTTTCGCCATTACTAGCCGCCTCAGCCATCTTTGCTTCATCTCTTTGGCCAAAGAAAGTACTTAAGGGCACTTGCAAGTTTACACCGTAATTTATTCCCACCAATAGTAAAGATCCATTTTCGTTAATGGAATTGTTACCCGCATTATAATTAAGGTTTACCCGTACACCCTCCATCCATCTTTTTTTACTTGAGGACATCTGGTACTCATACATTTTTTGCCTTTCGGCATAATAGCGTATTTGGGGAGAGTTCGCTACGGCACTATCAATCATTAAGTTTAGTGGTGGCAAATAGTCGGCTAGATCAATAATTAATGAGTCGATATTAGTCTTGGTATCGCTTCTGCCAAAAGTTTGGGCATCTAGCGAAAGCGGCAGTAAAAGTACTATAAATAAAAAGGGCTTTAAAAGATGAAACACTCTAATCATTAAACATTTTCTTTTTGAAAAAGTGCCGGTATTGTTCTTAATATCAATCTTATGTCATTCCAAAAGCTGAAATTTTGCGCATATTTATTATCCAAGCCTTTCCTTTCATCTTCACTCATTGATCCACCTCCGCGTTTTTCAACTTGCCACAGCCCGGTAATTCCTGCGGGTGCCAAAAATCGCTCCCCCCAATCATCAGAAGTCAATTGCTCGGCTTCATACAAAGGTAAAGGGCGGTTGCCTACTATAGACATATCCCCTTTTAAGACATTGATTAGTTGCGGCAATTCATCGATACTTGTATTGCGAATAATTTTACCCACCTTGGTAACGCGAGGGTCATCTTTAAATTTCACAAAGGTACCGGCCGCTTGCTTTCTTTTTAACTCTTGGTATTCCGCCTCAGACATCGGGCTACCATCTTTGTTAATCAACTGCGGTGAATTTCGCGGCGGTAATTCTGGAACTGGCTCTGCCTCCTGCTTAGTTTTAGCTTCTTCGGCATACTGATTTAAATGCGCCAACTCTTTTACTCGTTGATCCGCATCGGTAAACATTGAGCGAAGTTTATAAAAGTCGAATACGCGATAGCCCGTGCCAACCCTTTTGGAAATATAGTAAACCTTACCCTTCGATTCGAGGCGAATGGCGATAATAGTAATGATTAAAATTGGTGAGATAAAAAGCAAGGCGGTTCCAGCAACTACGATATCAAATATCCTTTTAGCCAGAGGAATTTTATATTCAACTTTTTGCACTGCACGCGACTTACTAAGACGCATGTCTAACATTTCTCGATAAAAGGCAATTTTATCGGCTACAACGGCTAATTGATCAGGGCGGATAATCAATTCAATTATACCCCTTCTCAAATGCTTTGCACGAATTTCAGGATCAATTCTGCTAGTTATCAGGACAAAAGGAATTTTTCTTTCGTTTAATATACCGGCATAACGCTCAAATAACTCATCTCCTTTAATGCCTTTAAGGTTTTGCTCAGAGATAACCATGTCAACTTCATCGAGTTGTTCCAACTGGTTGTAAAAACCCACGACATTCTTGACGTGGATAAGTTTTTCGCCGAACCGATTAGAAAGCGATTCTTCAATCTCGGCCGTATTGCCAATGTATAATAACTTATTCACCCTTTGAGTCTTATCAGATTATCAATTCTCAAACGCAGCTCTTCCGGATTGAAAGGCTTAATTAAATAATCGTTGGCACCAAGCTTTAAACACTTTATTCTTTCAGTGCTACTTTCTTCTCCAGAAAGCACAATCAAAGGAACATCGTAGAAAAAGCCGCTTTCTCTAATTTTCTGAATGTACTCAAAGCCGTCAATTTCTGGCATATTGAGGTCGGCCACAACTAAATCGGGAATATTACCCGAATACATCCATTCAAGTGCTTCGCGCCCATTTTCTAAAGCCACCACATCGTAGCGATCCTTAAGAATTTGTTCTAATAATTTGAGCATAATGGGTTGATCATCAACCACTAAAATCTCGCCTCTACCTTTTTTTTCCATTATCTCGCTCTTAATTGCTCAAATGCAATAGTTAATTCAGCCTTTACCTTCGCCAACTTGGTTTTTAGCTCTTCATTATTCTGCCCGGCTTTCCCTAATTGCTCCAAGTCACGCACATCTTGAATAATGGTCTTGATGCCAAACATGTCAACATTAGGCTTGATTTTATGTGCAATAGCGCCAAAAGTAGCCATATCATTACCTGCCTGAGCTTTGATTAGCTCTTCTAACTGACCCGGCGTATGTTCAAGAAAAGTGTCTACCATCATGTTTATGAAGTCTTGGTCCCCACCACTTAACTCTTCTAGCTGAACTAGGTCATATACTTTATCCGCCATCGTATTTAGTTTACTGTTATTTCCTTGTTTTTAATCATCCTATAAAGTGTGCTTTTGCCAATATCAAGCAATTTAGCAACTTCTACCACATTATTATTATGGTTTTTAAGATAATACTTAATCAATTTATGGTTGTAATCTTTTAAGGTTAGCCCTGCGCTAACAAGATTATCTAATTCATCACCAACCGCATTAAAATTAAGATCCTTTTCCTCAATTATTCCGTCTTCTGCTAAAACAGCTGCTAACTCTATCACCGCCTTTAATTCTCGAACATTTCCCGGCCAACGGTAATTACGCAACTTTAGCTGAGCTTCGTCACTTACTCGCAGGTCTTCCATTTCATTCTCTTCTACAAAAGCCTTTAAGAAGTGCTTCGCCAATAATATTATATCCGACTCACGCTTGCGCAGAGGTGGTAATTCAATGGGGAGGCCTAGTAATCGGTAGTAAAGATCTTCCCTGAAATTCCCTTTACTAACCTCTTCTTGAAGATTTCTATGAGTGGCTACAATTATTCTGGTTTCTACCTTTATTTCTTTATTGCTACCAATTCGTGTTACTACTCTTTCTTGTAAAATTCGCAGGAGTTTAGCTTGTAAACTCAATTCCATCTCGCCAATTTCATCAAGAAAAAGAGTACCGCCATTGGCTTCTTCAAATTTACCAATACGCTTGGAAACAGCTCCCGTAAAGGCACCTTTTTCATAGCCAAAAAGCTCACTTTCCAAAAGTTCCTTGGGAATGGCGGCAATATTTACTGTAACTAAGGGTGACTTTCTATTTTTAGAATTATAGTGAATCGCTTTTGCTACTAACTCCTTACCTGTCCCCGTTTCGCCACTAATTGAAACCGTTATGTTGGTTCGTATAGCTTTTTCTATCAGTTTAAAAACCTTTTTAATGGCGAGGCTGCTGCCTTTTATACTGCTAAAATCGTATTTCGAATTTACTTCTTCGCGCAAGCGATCCAATTCGTTTCGCAGTTTTGCATTTTCCCTTAAGTTATTTATGGTTTTCCAGATGCGTTCCTTTGAATTTTCATCTTTCACAATGTAATCATAGGCCCCCTCTTTCAGTAAATCGATAGCAGTAGCCACGTCTTCTTGGCCACTTACTATAATAACTGGTAATTCAGGATAACTACTTTTTACTTTCTTGAGAACTTCAATACCACTTAGGTCAGGAAGCGTATAATCTAATAAAATACAATCTGGATGCAGATAGAGTTTTTCCAGACAGCTTTTACCACTTGCAAAGTGCTCTACCTGATTATCAGGGTTTAAAGATAAATGATGCTGAGTTGCTTTTGCATAAAGCTCATTATCTTCTACCAAAAAAATTTTCATTAGAGACATAGGCAGGCGTAAAGTAATTCCAAATTTAAGCTTTAATCCCAAGATGGGAATAATATAACTTTAAAAATCAGTCTACTTACGCACAAGCTTTTGAACAAGTCTAAGACTCTCTTGCCCGCCGAGACGCAGCCACTTAAAAAAGTGAAAAGGAATGATGTCCTTTAAATAACGAAAGCCAAAAAGAGTGCCGCCAGCAAAGGTGAGAATACTAACAAAAGCGACCCAGCGAATATCTTCAAAAAGGTACAAGGCTAGCAGATCGCCCACAATATTTATTACTAGCATAAAAACCACCTTGCGCATATTTACCTGTGGGCGATTAAGCACATCCAGGCCCACTCCAGAATAGCGATCTAAAGCTGTAAAGGCCATGAAAAAAGAAAAGATTCGCAGCAAGATTGCAGATTCAGCATAATCAGCTCCTCCCAACAAAACTACCAGTGGATCGGCAAAAATAAAGGTGCCAAGTGCCGCTGGAAACAAAACTACAAAGGCAAAGCCCGCACTTAATTCAAACTCTTTTCTGAAGTTTTCAGAGCTGCCACTTTTATTAGCTTTTGCCAAACTTGGAAAGGAAAAACTCACCAAAGCACGCAGTGGAATGTCTATCAAATTAACCAGTCGCTGCGGTATCTGATAAATGGCAACTGCCTCTGGCCCGAGAAAAAACCGAATTAAAAAATCATCTGAACTTCTTAGGAGGGTACCGCCAATTAAGGTACCCATGGTATAACGACCGTAAAGATATAATTCACGTGATTTTGCCTTGGTTGCTTGACTAATTGATTTAATCCCATCCCATCCCGCGATAAGCGAAATAAGGCTTGGCACCAGACTCGCAATTAAATAGGTTATGAAAATAAAGTTTAAATCAGCATAATCATTTAAGTAAGCATAGAGTACACCAGAAATATAAACTAATTGCATACTCGTGCGAATCCAAATCATCTTATCAAACCGAAGTTGAGCGTTCAAGACCCAAGTTGCCATATTGGAAGGCAGGGAAATTAAGGCAACTGGAAGGAAATAATAAGTGTATAAGAGAAAGTCATGATCTCCATTTAGAATAAAAATTAACACGAAAATCAAAGTAAATAAAGTCCCCACTAAGAGGCTACTCAACAAGCCAAAGCGCCACGAGCTTCCAACGATATTGTTACTTAAGTCTTCACTATCAGACTCTGCCACAAATTTAATCAGAGGCTTGCCTACTAATCCATTACGAAGCATTTCAAAAACCGTTTGAAAGGCTAAAAAAATTGAGAAAATCCCAAAATCGGTTTTAGATAAGGTTCGCGCTAATAAACCGAAAGTTATTAAACCCAAAGCAGCAGCGCTTATACTGCTTAACATACTCAAAGCTTTTTGCGAACGGAAAAGGGAAACCAGCTTTGCGATCATCTTAAACTTTTAACCAATGGCTTAAATCTTGGCCAATTAGAGAAGATAATTTTTTAATATCCTCTGCATAAATTTCCTCTACAATTTTCTTTCTCAGGGCTGGTGAAAAGTCTGCTTTTTGCAAATTTTTATTTCGCATCGTATAAAGCCATCGGTTAATGAGAACATTGTCCTTCATCCAACGATGTAAGCCTGGGCTAAACTTTTTAAGTGCTAAAATTATTGCGCTATTTTGACCGACTAAATTATCTACCGCCTTGTTTTTTACGGTGCCACTTTTATTATAAACAATATCAGTCGCTACCTTAACTTTTGAGTCAATCTCTAAAAAATTAAAAATATCCTCCACCACCGCTGCGGTATCATTTATAAAATTCTCGTATAAATAAACGCGAATATTCTCCTTGGGGAAATTATCATAATATCGTTTTAACTGCCCGTAATACAATCCTTCCGTAATCATATCTGGTCGCTGCCACCAACTAGTCGATTTATCGAAAACGTTCTCTAAACCACCATCAGCAGGCAACAAGCCTTCTCTAACATAATGCGAATACCGCGAAAAAAGACGATCGGCAGGATGCCTTAAGATTGCAATTAACTTAGTATCTGGAATATAATGTTTAATGCGCTGACAGGCTTGTTCGCTATTTAAATAGGTGTTGGAAACCTCCCCTAATAGTTGCTTTTCCTTAGCACCTTCAAAAAGACTTAAATACTCGTCTAAATTTAAAACCGATTCACGGTAAAATTCTTTAGAACTTTCAAGCTCAAAGTCAGATTCCTTCGCCAACTCAAAGGCAAAGAAATTTGGTTCTTTTCGAGTGCTCATGAAAATCTGTGGGTGCTCCTTCAAATATTCATTTAAGGACGTGGTACCGGATTTTCCTGCTCCAATAACCACGAAGTCTGGCAATCTTGTCTGGCTCATTTACTTTGCTTTACCAGCCAAATCTACTACTATAAATTTGTTTTCTGAGGCGCCGCCAAATGAAAAAACTAGCCCTTGACGCATTTTTACTCTAAATAGCAAAGCATTTTCGCTTTATTGATTTTACCTTTGGGAAAACATCATAATTTGGAAAATCAAAATTTCATCTTTGTTGGTAATCAACCTTGGGACGTGCCAATAGGTAGTAATTGTAAAAATATCGCCGAGGTTATTGCAGAAAAGAATACGGTCTTATACGTCAATCGTCCCTTAGATCGTATCACTAAAATGAAAAATGACCCCAAAGATCAAGAGTTTATTGCGAGACGCTTGGCTGTTTTAGAGGGGAAAGCAGAACCCATCACCCATATTAAAAATGGACTCTATACCCTCGACCCAGCCGTTCTTATGGAGTCTATTAATTGGTTACCAGATGGTTTTATCTACGACTGGGCTCTTAACTCAATTAGTAAAAAGTTCTTTTCAGAGATTCGCAAGGCTGCCGCCAAGATGAACTTTGACGAATATTACTTTTTCAATGATAGTGAAATGTTTCAGGGCTTTCTGGCCCCAGAGCTGCTATCCTCAAAACTTAATATTTATTACTCAAGAGATAACTTAACCTCTACTGGCTACTTTAAAAAGCACGGCTTGCGCCTGGAACCGCAACTTATTAGCAAGTATAATTTAGCTGTAGCTAACTCTCTCTACCTCAAGGACTATTGTGCAAAACACAATCCCAACAGTTATTATGTGGGTCAAGGTTGTGACCTGAGCATTTTTGATCCGGAAATCAAGCATCCTGAGCCAGAAGAATTCGCAAATATTCCTCATCCCCGAATTGGTTATATCGGAGCCTTATTGAAACTACGTTTAGACCTGCAGCTTTTAGAAGAACTCGCAGCAAAACGTCGCGATTGGTCCTTCGTTTATGTTGGACCTGAAGATGAGTCGTTTAAAGCTAGCAAATTACACCAAATGGATAATGTCTTTTTCTTAGGCTCTAAAAAGCCCGAAGAGCTGGGACAATACCTTTCTGCCTTCGATTTGGCCATGAATCCGCAAGAGCTCAATGAAATGACCATTGGCAACTACCCGCGCAAAATAGACGAATACCTAGCAATGGGAAAACCAACATTGGCCACCCCCACCCGAGCCATGGAGGTCTTTAAAGATCATGTTTACCTGGCAGAAGGCTCGGATGGCTACGAAAAAGCCATAGAACAAGCACTTCAAGAAGATGATGAAAGCAAACAAGCAGAAAGAATCAAATTTGCTCAGTCTCACTCCTGGGAGAATAGTGTGGATCAAATTTACCAAGCAATCCTATCTAACGAAAGTTAAACCAAAATTCTACCAATAACTTATAAGGCGAGTTCTTTTATTCTTAACAGGATCAGATTTTCATAAAAGAAAGAGATACAAGGCTTAATTTCAAAAACTTGGCTGCTCGAGCTGCGTAAATGCAAGGCTTAGCGCGTATTTAAGGAAATGAACTCGAAAGTTCCACCGGCAAACAGCCGCCCTCTGCCTAAAAAACCGAAGCATTAGCCTACTATTTGTAGGCGTTCTGAACTGCGATTAATAAGCGAACTCAGAAATATACTATAACTGCCTGGAGCAGCATCAAAGCAGAATTAGAAACATTAAAAAACTCCCAACTTTCGCACTAAAGTGCAAAAATTGGGAGTTTTTAATTTGTTTTAGGAGCTACTTAGACTTAGCTAAAATGCCTTAGTCGAAACTAAGACTGTAGGATTTAGAGGCACTTTTACTGGAAATTTGTAAAAGATATAAACCCTGATAAGCGTTTCCAAAATCTATTTCAGGACGCTCAGCCACTAAACTCCCCTCCTGTAAAACTTGACCGCTTAAGTCTAAGAGAGACCAAGAAAGGTCATCACCTAAGCCATCCAGCCCTCTTAATCTTACCACGCCTTGGCTAGGATTCGGGTAAATGCTTACCGAGTTTAAAATACTTTGTTCAAGCGTAGAGAATGTTTCAGGAAGTAAAGCAAATTGCTTGTTTAGCAGAACACCATTAGTTAAGCTAATTGAAAAGGTGTCTGTTTTATAACCCGCTTTAGAGACCACCACTTGGAAGGTACCAGCTTGAGCTTGAGTGGCTCGAAAATTTCCGAAGATATTGGTCGTGCCAGACATATTGGTGTTGAGCACATCCACGTTCGCAATAATTATATTTTGTCGGCTAATAGAATCAATTACGCTAGCATTAAGATAACAACCTCTGGTATAATCAGAATGTAAGACGAATAAGCCTTGTTGACGATCGGTTGCTAAAATATTACCGCTAGGTAAATAAGGGTAAGCCCCCCAACAACCGCTAAAACCATCTCCACTAGAAGGTGAAGTGTCGTAAAAACCCGTCTCAATCATAAAACCAGGCTGACTAACATCTAAAATTTGCAGGCCGGCGGTATAATAACTATTCACCAAGAAATCGTTGTGAAAATGCACATTATGAGGAATAATATCGTTACCAAATGAAGAGCGAATTCTATCCAATTCGGTAATATTATTTAGGTCACTAATATCGTACTCAGCAATAAAAGCGCCCGACTTTTCATCGGTTGTAAAAACCCGCTGGTTATCATCGCTAAACCAAATGTTGTGAGTAAAATTATAAGGAGTATTTTGACTAGCCATTATGCTCGGGCTTGCTTTTTGGCTAATATCAATCGGCATAAAAAATCCGTTTAACACCGCAGCGCCCCATAAAGTATCGCCACGTACCACACCATCATGCAGGTAGAAATCATCAAAAGCACCAACATAAGTAGGATTGGTGGGAGTGGTATTGAGGTCAAATATTAATGCACCACCTACGCCAAGATTAGCACCGAATAAATAAAGAAATCCATTTTCATCGATGTATAAATTATGAGCTCTTTGAAAAACGCCTGATGATTGACCTACTTGCAAGCTTGGATTTCGACGAAAAACCGTTGGGTTTTGATTTCCAATGGTGGTCATATCCACAATAAAAATTCCGTCAGATTGCCCATTATAAACATCATGAACGGTGTAAGCGTAATTTCCAAAAGTTTTCATATCACGCCAAGTAGAACTGGCACCTGCAAAAAACTTTACTTGCACAGGGCTATTCGGATTAGTAACATCAACAACCGATAATCCATTCTGCACACCAACTAAGGCATACTCTTTTGCATTAGCCGTATCCACCCATCCCCATAAATCGTTTATGGTTTGGCTATAAGCCAGTTGACCTAATTTTTGAACATCTAGGCTATCTTGGGCTTTTAAAATAGCAGCAGAAAAAACTAATGCGACTAGGCTAGTCCAAACTAAGTGTAATCTGCCCGTCGCTATCATCTGTTTTGTTGTTATCGTGTTCTTCATTATTTTCTATTTGCTCATTCTCAGTATCATCTGCTGTAGATTCCTCTCCTAAAATAAGCGATTCTAGTACATTAATCTTACGTATGGCGTCACGGCTTAGTTGGTTACCCTGCGCTTTTTCGCCCTTTACAGAGATAAATTCACTTAAAACAACTTCCTCATTGTCTTTTTGTTTTCCGTTAATTTTACGGTAAACAATTTCAATTCTCGGCTGAGAATCAAGACTAACATATTCTAGTTTCGAGTCTTTGCTATCCGAAATAAACAGCTCCTTTCGTTCTTCAACTTCTGGAATGAAGCGTTTTACAAAGTGTCGATCTTTTTCGCCATCATAATAGACGGCACTAAGCGGACGTGTTGCCTGATATTTTGTAATAATCGTAGCATTTTCACTAAAATGCAAATTTAAGTCTGCGGGTAAGATACGATAATGACCATCCTCACAAACTTCAAGGATTTTGTCTTCGCCACTAAAACTACCCAAAAGGCGTCCTCTATTCTCAGTATTCAAGCGAAAAACCGCTTCATCAAACCAAATTTTCCTTGCCGCTAAAGTAGAAACGCCTTCTTCTTTAACTTCTATCTTTTTAATAGGATACTTAGTGGCTGTATTACCTTTTGCCGCCCTGCCTTTAATAGCTAAGTCTGCAAAGTCAATTTCAAATTTCAATTTTTTCAAGCGTTGCAAGGCCCTTAAGTAGACCGTTACAACTTCGGCTTCTCCATTAGGGTTTATGGTAAAATGCAGGACTTCTGTACCTGGGTTGGCAGGTGTTAAATCATATAATTTATCACGCGTTATTGAAGTAACCTGAAAGCGCTTCATAAAGGAGCTGCCTTTTGCACCATCGCGGTAAATCATATTATAAGTTGTCCGCTTATCTCCTTTCTTCCAAACGGCAACGTGAATGATATTTTTTCCGATATAGGTTTTTTGCGCCACCTTGGTGACCATCATTTGACCATTTTTCAGGAAAACGATTATATCGTCAATATCCGAGCAATCTGAAATAAAAGTGTCTTTTTTAAGGCTAGTGCCAATAAAACCTTCCTCCAAATTGGCATAAAGCTTCACATTTGCCAAAGCTACTTTTGTCGCCTGGATATCTTCAAAAAGCCGCATTTCTGTACGACGTTCTTTACCCTTCCCGTATTTATCTTTAATCTTTTGAAACCAAGCGATGGCATAATCTACCAAGTTATCTAAATGAAATTTCACTTGGTCAATTTTACCTTCTAAAGCCTCAATTAGGGCATCTGCTTTAGACTTATCAAATTTAGAAATACGTTTAATGCGTATTTCCGTTAAGCGGGTCACATCGTCGTCATTAACTTCCCTCAGCAAATGTTTAAGGTGGGGCTTTAAGCCCAGATGGATATTTTCTAAAACCTCCTCCCAGCTTTCCGCTTCTTCTATATCGCGGTAAATTTTATTCTCTATAAAAATCCGCTCTAGGCTTGCAAAGTGCCACTGTTCCTGCAATTCATTCAGCTCAAAAATAAGTTCAGCCTTAAGAATATCGAGCGTGTTTTCCACATTCCGTCGTAGTATCTCATCTACCGGAAGGAAAACAGGACTATCATTTTCAATAATACAAGATAGGGGCGCAATAGAAATCTCGCAATCGGTAAAGGCGTACAATGCATCGATCATTTTATCGGGAGAAATACCTGATGGTAGATGCACCACTACTTCTACTTTGTCGGAAGTATTATCTTCAATTTTCCGAACCTTTATTTTACCGCGATCATTAGCTTTAAGAATACTATCAATCAAGCTACCCGTAGTAGTGGTATAGGGAATCTCGTCGATTACCAAAGTTTTCTTATCCTGAATAGAAATGCGAGCCCTTACTCTTACTCTACTGCCTCTTAAGCCTTTGTTGTAATTGCTAAAGTCGGCAATACCACCAGAAGGAAAATCGGGCAGCAATTCAAATTTTTGTCCTTTTAAGGCTTTAATTGACGCATTAATTAACTCGAGAAAGTTATGCGGTAAAATTTTGGTCGACAAACCTACTGCAATACCCTCTACGCCTTGTGCTAATAAGAGGGGAAACTTCACTGGAAACTCCACCGGCTCTCGCCCTCTACCGTCGTAGCTACTTTGCCATTCGGTAATTTTAGGGCTGTAGATAACTTCTAGGGCAAATTTAGATAGACGTGCTTCAATATAACGCGGTGCCGCAGCACTATCGCCCGTGAGGAGATTACCCCAGTTTCCTTGGGCATCAATTAAAATATCTTTTTGGCCCAGCTGCACCAAAGCATCGCCAATAGAGGCATCACCGTGCGGGTGATACTTCATGGTTTGCCCAATTACATTCGCTACTTTATGATAACGACCGTCATCCATTTCACGCAGAGCATGCAGAATACGGCGCTGTACTGGCTTAAGGCCATCCCCTAAAGTAGGTACAGCTCTTTCCAAGATAACATAGCTGGCATAGTCTAAAAAATAATCCTCATACATACCCGAAACACGGGTTATAATAGGATCGTTCTCAGATTCTGGGCTTTGATTAGGCTGTAGTTCGTTTTCTTCTTCCGCCATGCTTAACAGTCTGTGAGTATTTCTTGAGCGAGTGGGTTAATTGTTTTCTTTGCGAAGTCGTTAAATGCGAAATCAAGAGGGTTCTTTCTTTCACCACACCACTGCGGCTATTTATAAAAATTGTTAAAGTTCTTCTTAAAAACCAACCGGACAATTTATAGCCATTCAGTTTTCTCTTCGGAAATTCGTAGTGCTTATTAAAAGACCTTAAAACCTTACCCCAAATGTCATCTTCGGTGCTTAGGTTCATAACCTCACCTTCGGTATCGTATTTAAACCTTGCGGGGCCGCGGTAGATTAAAAGTGCAATTAAGACAAGTCCAGTTCCTCCAAGCCACCAGTTTCCTGAATAAGAACCCTGCAACAGAGATAAGGTTATATCGGTTAGAATGGCAATGAGAGAAAAAGTTAGCACCACCAAATTGATATTGGAATAGCTATTGGCGTTAATTTTCATTGAGAATAGCTTTTTCAGACTCTTCAGTGGGATCTCTTTCCACTCTTAGGTTTTCAATAATAAACTCTTGACGCTTAGGGGTATTTTTACCCATATAAAATTCTAAGATCTGCTCTATGGTAGAGTCTTTTCCAAGCATTACCGGCTCTAGACGGATATCCTCGCCGATAAAATGCTTAAATTCATCGGGCGATATTTCACCCAATCCCTTAAAGCGAGTAATTTCTGCCTTGGCACCAATTTTTAATAAGGCCGCTCTTTTCTCTTCTTCACTGTAGCAGTAAATGGTTTCCTTCTTATTCCGCACCCGGAAAAGAGGCGTTTGCAAAATAAAGAGATGCCCCTCTCTAACAATCTCTGGGAAAAACTGTAAAAAGAAAGTGATGAGCAGAAGGCGAATATGCATACCATCTACATCGGCATCGGTAGCCACCACCACATTATTATAACGCAAGTTTTCTAGGCCGTCTTCAATATTTAAAGCCGCTTGTAATAGGTTAAACTCTTCATTTTCATAAACGACCTTCTTGGTTAAACCATAACAATTTAAAGGCTTTCCTTTTAGGCTAAAAACTGCCTGTGTATTTACATTCCGCGATTTAGTAATGGAACCACTTGCTGAATCACCCTCGGTAATAAATAAGGTAGTATCTAAGCGAAATTCATCTTTTTGATCGTTATAATGCTTGCGACAATCGCGCAATTTTTTGTTGTGTAAGCTTGCCTTTTTCGCACGATCACGAGCGAGTTTTTTAATGCCACTTAGCTCCTTACGTTCCTTTTCTGCGCGCAAAATTTTCCGATGAATAATCTCCGCCACGTCTTCATTCTTATGCAGGAAATTATCCAACTTAGTTTTCATGAAATCATTCACAAAAGTTCGTACAGTTGGGCCATCAGGACCAATATCATTTGAGCCTAATTTCGTTTTTGTTTGAGATTCAAATACTGGCTCAATTACCTTAATAGAGATGGCGGCCACCAAGGAATCGCGGATATCGGCGGCATCGAAGTTCTTATTGTAGAAATCACGCATGGTTTTCACCACCGCTTCGCGAAAAGCATTTTGATGCGTACCTCCTTGCGTAGTATGCTGGCCGTTAACAAAAGAATAATACATATCACCCTGCGAGCGCTCTGTGTGGGTTAGCGCCACTTCTATATCATCTCCCTTTAGGTGAATAATAGGATGAAGAACAGGACTATCGAGGGTGTCGTTTAGTAAGTCTCGTAGTCCATTTTCGCTGTAAAATTTCTCGCCGTTAAAAATCAGGGATAAGCCTGGGTTTAGATAGGCATAATTCCACAGCATCTTTTCCAGATACTCTTTTACAAAGCGATAATTTTTAAAAATGGAAGCATCCGGTTTAAACTGAATCTTGGTTCCTTTGCGGAGGCCAGAGTCTTTTATTTCAGGATCCTCTACTAGCACCCCTTTTTCAAATCGCGCGAGCTTTGTTTTTCCCTCACGTACCGACTGTACCAGGAAGAAGTCGCTAAGGGCATTTACCGCCTTGGCTCCTACTCCATTTAACCCCACCGACTTTTTAAAGGCTTTGGAGTCGTATTTTGCCCCGGTATTAATTTTAGAAACTACATCAACCACTTTACCCAAAGGAATACCTCGGCCATAATCGCGTATGGTAACTTCTCCTTCTTTAATATTTATATCGATGGTTTTACCGGCGCCCATCACAAACTCATCCACTGAGTTATCCAAGACCTCCTTAACTAGGATATAAATACCATCATCGGAGCTAGAGCCATCACCTAACTTACCAATATACATCCCAGGACGAAGGCGAATATGCTCTTTCCAATCGAGGGATCTAATATTGTCTTCGTTATAACTTGTTTGCTCGGTAGCCATGCGCTATTAATTGGTTGAGGGCTAAAATTAGGTATAGCCATTAAAAGCTGATATTTTTCAGCCTACAACTTTTTCACAATTTATTAAGATGCTTAAACATTAAAACGGAAATGCATTACATCGCCGTCTTGCACGATATATTCCTTGCCTTCCACTTTTAGTTTACCAGCTTCTTTTACTGCTGCTTCAGAACCTAATTCTTCGAAGTCGCTGTATTTGATTACTTCGGCTCTAATAAAGCCTTTTTCAAAATCGGTGTGAATTACCCCAGCTGCTTGCGGCGCCGTAAATCCTTTTTTGATAGTCCAGGCTCTTACTTCTTTTTCTCCAGCAGTAAAATAGGTCTGCAGATTTAGGAGCTGATAAGCTTTTCTAATGAGGCGGTTTACGCCTGCTTCTTCTAATCCAATATCTTCTAAAAACATGCTGCGCTCTTCGAAGCTTTCCAATTCAGAAATATCCGCTTCAGTGGCTGCCGCCAGATGGATTACCTCGGCTGCTTCTTCTGCTGCCATTTTCTGTACTTCTTCCACCCATTCATTTCCGCTTTTCGCAGATGCCTCATCTACATTACAAACGTAAATTACTGGCTTATCTGTTAAAAACTGAATATCTGCCAAGAGTTCTTCCTGATCTTCATCCCTGCTAAAGGAACGAATATTCTTTCCCGCCAAAAGGTGTTTTTCTACCGATTCTAAAAACTCTACGTTAAGCTTCTCCTCCTTATTACCAGTGCGAGCAGCTTTGCGATGTTTATCTAAACGCTTTTCAAGCGTATCCAGATCTTTAAATTGCAGTTCAGTGTCGATGGTATCTTTATCACGTAAAGGATCTACGGTACCATCTACATGCGTAATATTCTCGTTTTCGAAGCAGCGTAAAACGTGCATAATTGCGTTACACTCTCTAATATTTCCTAAAAATTGATTGCCGAGTCCTTCGCCTTTACTCGCTCCTTTTACCAAGCCAGCAATATCAACAATTTCGACCGTAGCAGGCTGAACCCTTTGTGGGTTAACCAATTCTTCCAATTTAGTAAGTCTGGGGTCAGGAACGGTAACCATTCCAATATTAGGTTCTATGGTACAAAAAGGAAAGTTAGCTGATTGCGCCTTGGCGCTCGATAAACAGTTAAATAAAGTGGATTTTCCCACATTGGGTAATCCTACTATTCCACACTTCATGCTTTAATTTTTAAGATGCGCAAAGATATAGCTAATAAAATCAGATTATGACTAAAAGACATTCCTTTCGCGCTACCTAGGCCCTGCATGCTTAAGTTTTATTATATTTTTTCAACATCCACGAAGCTAGTCCTTTGCTAATGGGTAATTTTGCCACAAATAATTTTTCAGACAAATGGCCGATATTGCAGCTTTAGAAAAAATTTGCTCACAAACCCGCAGGGACATAGTAAGAATGGTACATGCCGTACAATCTGGCCACCCTGGTGGTTCTTTAGGATGCACCGAATATTTCGTTAGCCTTTTTAACCACATCCTAGATCACAATGCCAGTGAATTTAGCATGGATGGAGAAAATGAAGATCTATTTTTCCTTTCCAACGGTCACATTAGCCCAGTATACTACAGCGTATTAAGTCGTGTTGGTTACTTTCCTGTTAAAGAACTTAAGACATTCCGTAAACTGGATAGTCGCCTCCAAGGGCACCCAACAACACATGAAGGTTTACCCGGTGTACGCATTGCCTCTGGCTCTTTAGGTCAGGGACTTTCTGTAGCCATTGGGGCCGCTCTAAGTAAAAAACAAAATAAGGACCCTAAAATTGTTTATTCCCTGCATGGCGACGGAGAATTACAAGAAGGACAAATTTGGGAGGCCGCACTTTATGCTCCAGCAAATAAAGTGGATAATTTAATCATGACCATCGATGCCAACGGTCAACAAATTGACGGATCTACCGATGATGTTTTGGCCATGGGCAGTTTAGTAGCAAAATTTGAAGCTTTTGGCTGGACTGTTTTAACGATTGAGAACGGCAATAATGTCGCTCAAGTGGTAGAAGGTTTAGAAAATGCCAAGGCCCATACTGGCAAAGGCAAGCCAGTATGCGTAGTAATGAAAACAGAAATGGGCGCTGGCGTAGACTTCATGGAAGGTACCCATGCTTGGCACGGAATCGCTCCGAGCGATGATCAACTCAAAAATGCACTCTCGCAGCTAGAAGAAACGCTGGGAGATTACTAAATTGAGGTTTCTTAGTCAAATACTACTCCTTTGTTTTTTCAGCCTTGCTCTTAGCGCCCAAAAAAACAAAAAAGAAGATGTGGTTTTAACCCGCATTCTTTTTGTTTTTGACGGTTCGCAAAGTATGTATGCGCGCTGGGAAAGCGGACAAAAGATAGATGTTGCGCAGAAGCTAATGACCAAAATGCTGGACAGTTTAGCCCAGTTAAACAGCGATAATTTTCAATTAGCCTTGCGAGTATATGGACATCAAAAACCTGTACCACCGCAAGATTGCAATGACACGCGCCTAGAGGTTCCTTTCGCCAAGAAAAATATTGGCCGCATCAAGCGTACGCTGAAAAGTATTCGCCCAAAAGGAACTACTCCTATCGCCCGTTCTTTGGAAAGAGCAGCTTATGATTTTGGCGAATGTGCCAACTGCCGCAATATTATTATCTTAATTACAGACGGAGTAGAATCTTGCGATGAAGACCCTTGTGCTGCTTCTCGCCTATTACAAGAAAGGGGCATTGCTCTCAAACCATTTGTGATTGGCATCGGCCTAGACGATAATTTCAAGCAGACCTTTGAATGTGTGGGAAACTTTTACGACGCTGCCGACGAAGAAACCTTCGAAAAGGTACTGGGCATTGTAATTTCCCAAGCTTTAGATAATACCACCGCACAAGTCAATTTATTAGATGGAAATGGCTTTGCAACCGAAACCGATGTTGCCATAAGCTTCTACAATAAAGTTAGTAAGCAAATTGATCGGCAGATTATACACACCCTTAATTCTAAAGGCCTGCCAGACACCATTTATCTAGATCCTTTGGTAAACTATCGCATGGTAGTCCACTCGATCCCAAAAAAGGAAAAGGATAATATACGCATCTCTGCCGGAGCACACAATATAATTGGTTTAGACTTACCACGCGGAACATTGCGGTTGGTGAATCCTCAAAGAATCAACAATGATGATTTAGCAGCCCTTGTTTACCTTCCGGAAGAAAAGCGACCTATCCACATCCAAGACTTTAATAGCAGTCAAGAATATTTAGAAGGGGATTACAATTTAGAAATCCTTAGCCTACCCAGAATCTTTTTACCAAAGGTGAGTATAAAGGCAGGAGAAACGACTACCATCAGTATTCCACCTCCGGGAGTGGTGAATTTTCAAAGTTCGGCTGCTGGCTTTGGCAGTATTTTAAAATACGAAGGAACCGAAATGATTTGGGTGGCCGATTTAAATCCAAAAAAATCTCGGCAGAGTTACGACTTGCAACCGGGTAAGTATCGTGTAATATTTAGAGTAAAATCAACAAAACAAAGTATATATTCAGTGGTAGAAGAATTTACTGTTTCTTCTGGCACCACCACCATTGTTAAATTAAATTAATATGAAGAAGTATATCGATCAAGGCGCAAAAGATACTCGCTCAGGATTTGGAGCAGGCTTGGCAGAATTAGGCGATAAAAACGAAAACGTTGTTGCCCTTTGTGCAGACCTTACAGGATCACTTAAAATGGATGCTTTTAAAAAGTCACATCCTGATCGCTTCTATCAAGTAGGAATCGCTGAGGCCAATATGATGGGAATTGCTGCTGGTTTAACCATTGGTGGAAAAATTCCATTCACGGGTACCTTTGCTAACTTTTCTACTGGCCGAGTGTATGATCAAATCAGACAGTCTATCGCATACTCTGGTAAGAATGTGAAAATTTGCGCAAGCCACGCAGGACTAACCCTAGGGGAAGATGGAGCAACTCACCAAATTTTAGAGGACCTGGGCTTAATGAAAATGCTGCCTGGAATGACCGTGATTAATACCTGCGATTATAATCAAACCAAAGCAGCAACTCTTGCTATCGCTGATTACGATGGACCGGTTTATTTGCGCTTCGGTAGACCTAAAGTGCCCAATTTCACTGCGGTAGATCAGAAGTTCGAAATCGGAAAGGCGCTTACTTTACAAGAGGGCGCAGATATCACAATCGCTGCAACCGGACACTTGGTATGGAAAGCTCTGGAAGCAGCCGAACAGTTAGCAGAATTAGGCATTAGTGCAGAGGTTTTAAACTATCATACCATTAAGCCCTTAGATGAAGAGGCACTTTTAAAATCCATTGCTAAAACAGGCGCTTTGGTTTCTGCCGAAGAGCATCAAATGGCAGGCGGACTGGGTGAAAGTTTAGCGGCAGTACTGAGTAGAAATAACCCGGCTCCCCAAGAGTTTGTTGCCGTAAACGATAGTTTTGGTGAAAGCGGTACGCCCGATCAATTATTAGAAAAGTACGGTCTTAGCACCGCTAAAATTGTTGAGGCCGCGCAAAAAGCGATGGCTAGAAAGTAATTCAACGATTAAATAGCACGTATAACCGAAATAGGTCGCATTTAATACTGCGACCTATTACTTTTAGGGGTATTTAATTTAAGTCTATGTTCAAATCAGTAATTACATCCGTCTTATTACTCTTTGTAGTTTCTGGCCTATGGGCTCAAGTGGATACTAGTAAAGGTGCTTTGGAGGTTTTAGAAATCTCTTCCGACGCAGACTCTGCCTTTACCCAGGCCCGGGAACTGGCTTATGCTGAAGAATATGAAGCATCCAGAAAAATTCTCGATCTGCTGATTTATCAAAACCCTAACACCTATTACCAGTACAAACTTTTTAAGGCCCGTACTTTAGTTTGGGAAGGCAAGCATGCAGTGGCACGCGACATCATTGAAGAGGTAATTTTAGAAGATACCACCGTGGTAGATATCTATGAGATTAGACTTAATAATGAGCGATACGATAAAGATTATCCCATGGCCGTTCGCTACGCAGACGACGGTATTAAACGCTTTCCCGATAACAATGAAACCTTTCACGTTGGTAAAGTACAGTCTGAAGTGGCACAAAATAACTACCATGAAGCACTCGAAGCAGCCGACCTTGCCTTGGATAGTTTTCCGAATAACAATGAACTAAAACAGTTAAAAACCTTTCTACTCAATCAATTAATTGTAGATGGTTTAGCAGTTGGGGTTTCCATCGACTACTTTACTAAAATTTACAAGCCTTGGCTTTTTGGTTTTGTGCAATATGGTAGGCAAACTAAAATAGGTGCTGTAATTGGTCGAGTAAGTGTGGCCGACCGACAAACGAATACCGATTTTTCGCGAGGCATACAGGCCGAGGTTGATGTCTATCCCCGCTTAGGCAGAAAATCTTATATGTATCTAAATGCGGGGTATTCGCCCTCCCAGATATTTCCAAACTTCCGCTTTGGTGCAGAAGTCTTTTCTATGATTGGCAATTCCAAGTTTGAAGGCTCTCTTGGTCTGCGTTACCTAGACTTCCTTACTAATCAAGTAGTAATGTACACGGGCTCTCTCGGCTATTATTGGAAAAACGAATACGTAAGTTTTCGTCCCTTTTTTATTAATGACCAAAATGGTTGGGGTAGCACCTACAATTTTTTATACCGTAAATTCTTTAGTGGCAAAGGCGATTATTTCCAACTTACACTGGGTGGTGGCGTAGTGCCCGATGAACGTATCTTTGCCATCACTAATGGCTTAGATATAGATAATTACCTCTTAGATAATCAATACATTGGTTTTGCTTACCAAAAACTCGTGAACCCTAAGTTTTATACAAGAATTGACCTGATTTTCACAAGACAAGAAAACTTTTCAAGACAAAATGATTATCTCAATATCATAACACTTGGCCTCACGCTTGGTTACCGTTTGTAAAGAAATTATACTTTTCCTTTACATCCTTTAATCCAGAAGCGATTAGCTGACAGTAGGCTTACAAGCCAATAAAATCTGCCTTTTCCTAAGGACTAAGTTCGCGCTAGCGATCTGCTCATTCTTCTCAGCTTCTAGCCCTCCCTAAGGCCTTAGTTCAATTCATCTTTCATTAACTTGTGAGGCCTCCCAAAAAAAAATGGTCTTAAGTTCCCACGGTATACATTTACCGCTCCCTTATCTCATATCTCTTCCTAAGCCAAAGAGCCAGCGCAATTTACGCTGCATCAGTAAGTCTAAGCTATTCATTATCAAACTGCTAAAATGCAGTATTAGGGCTTATCCACAATAGGACTCGCAGCAAAATTAGGCACAAAAAAAAGGGGAGCCGAATAGCTCCCCTTTTACTATATAGGAATAGAATCTTAATCTCTTCTAATAAAATACATGCCACCTAAACCTGAGGCCAAAGCAATATTTCTAGAACCATAAACGGATACGTCTTTGATATCAAAATCGCTTGGGAAACTTCCATTAGTTGGCGGTGTAAACTTACCGATT
This sequence comes from Croceimicrobium sp., assembly GCA_965658965.1. Lineage (GTDB taxonomy): Bacteria > Bacteroidota > Bacteroidia > Flavobacteriales > Schleiferiaceae > Croceimicrobium. The sequence goes on along the minus strand of CBFHVV010000005.1, from coordinate 38,804 downwards.
AGGTCAAAAGTGTTAATCAAAGCACCACCATCAAATCCGCCACCAGCTAATACTGATAAACCACCAGTACCACCAGCATAATAAATAGCTCTTGCTCCCTGGTCATAAGCTACGGAAAGAGCAGCACCATGGTTGGCAACTAAACCAGAACCAGCACTATATAAACCAGCATCACCTAAGGCAAACAATAAAGAATCACCGTGCGTAGAACTTCCAGTACTACCTACCGCCCAGCACATACCAGCACGCTCTACATCAGTTCCTACTGAAGCATTAAAGCTAAAAGCAGGGCTAAAGCTACCAGCAAGAACACCAGGATTGTTATCTGCCGTAAGGGCATCATAAGCATAGCTATTAGCACCTGTGCGCTCCAAAATAGTCAGGTTAGCAGAAGTTGTAGTGGTTAAAGTACCTGGATGAACCAGTAAACTTAAACCATCGTTTAAACTCATGGCTTCGCTAATATTGGTTAAATCATAATCTGTGCGATAAACGCCACCTTGATCTGCTGCTGCAGTACTACCTGTACCGTTACCAGTAATCACTATATAACTTTCACCAGCTGAAACAATGGAGTTTCCTGCATAACCAGGTAGAGGTAATTCCTTTACACTGGTTTCTACAAAGGCATCATTGATATAATCGTAATCTACTCGGGTTACAACTGCTCCTTTGTGACCAGATAATAAGTAATTGGAAGCATCTGGGTTACGCTGTCCAGTAGCTGCTAATTCATAAGTACCATTACCCGCATTGCGGTGTGTTGCTGACTCGTGAAAATCCGTATCTAGAAAGTCGATACGATCGGTAAACTCATATTTATCCGTAGAGCTATTAAGCTTATATGCCGTTAAAGCACCGCCATAAGGCGCGTTTAAGGTATGCCAAGTAACAAAAACCATATCATTAATTGCACTCACCGAAGTGGCATTAGTACGGATCGAGTTAACTCTTGGCGGTTCAGCGTAAGCCTTATAGCTATACTCTAAATTAACCGCAGATTTACCACTAATCTGAAAACTCTCGTTAAGCTGTTGTAACTGAGACTCGATTTGTTGTGGAGTATAATGCACGGTTCGTACAGGCTCACCTTGACTGCTTACCGCATCTTCATCGCGGTTACAGCTGGCCATACCTACGGATACTGCTAGTAGGCCTAAAATTACTTTCTTATTCATAAGCAAATTTATTTATGTTAAACAAGGAAGGGGACAGAATAATATTCAGCCCCCTTCAATATTATATTATAAAAGAATTCTAGTTTCTTTTAATGAAGTAAACACCTCCTAAACCAGTTGCTAAAGCAATGTTTTCGGAACCGTATACTGATACGTCTTTAATGTCATATTGACCAGGGAAAGATCCACCTGTGGGAGGAGTAAAGTTTCCAATTAGATCGTGAGTTCCTATTAATGCTCCACCCCGGTAATCATAACCCGCTAAAACGTAAAGACCACCGTCTCCACCAGCATAATAAACCACTTTTGCTCCATCGTCATAAGCCACTGACAAACAAGTACCGTAATCTGCTATTAGGTTTCCACCTTGGTCATAAAGACCAGCTTCACCTAAGGCAAATAATGGTAAGCTACCAAAGCTAGAAGTGGTTTCAAAAGCTAGTCCTGATCTTTCAACATCACCAGTAGCATTAACCGTTGTAGTTGGATTACCACCCACAGTACCTAAGTCACCGCCAGGTGAGTTGTCAATATAGTCTCCAGTGTAAATATCAAATTGGGTATCGCTTTTACGATCTACATAGGCAATAGAGGCTCCAGTTGGGCTAGAACCAATTGGGTTTCTACCTACGGTAATTCCGTCATTGAGACTGAAAGCAGCAGCTACATTGGTTAAAGCATAATCAGTTTTGTAAATTCCACCTGGTGCAGAACTAAGACCTGAGTTTCCATTACCGTTGCCCGTAATAACGTAATAGCTTCCTGCAGCAGCAACAATACCATTAGCACCATAGCTTGGTAAAGGAAGCTCCTTGATAGTGCTTGCATCAAATGCATCATTAATATAATCGTAATGAATACTGGTAACTACTGCACCATTATGATTAGACAATAAATAACCCGAAGCATCAGGATCTCTCTGACCTGCAGCAAAGATTTCATAAGTTCCATTACCAGTATTAATGGAACCAGTAGCTTCATGGAAGTCTGTATCTACAAAATCAATACGATCGGTAAATACATACTTACCAGTAGAAGGGTTTAGTTTATAAGCAGTAATAGCTCCACCGTAAGGGCTATTAAGCGTATGCCAAGTAACAAAAACTACGTCTCTAATATCGAAAACAGAAGTTGCGTTAGTGCGGATACCATTTACTTGTGGCGGCTCAGCATATGCTTTATAAGAATAAGAAAGGGAAGAAGCTTTACCAGTGATGGCGAAACTCTCATTCATTTCTAATAATCCACCTACCAGTTCAGATGCTTCATAAGAAACCACTCTGTCGGCTTGTGAAATGCCTGTTTCAGTACTAGAATCATCACGGTTACATGAGCTTAATCCTAATCCTAAAATTAGTCCAGTTAATACTATTTTTTTCATAATAATAGAATAAGAGTGTCCGCTTAGCAAGCCAAGCGGACACCATTAATATTTCTAGTTTCTTTTAATAAAATACATACCGCCTAAACCAGTAGCTAAGGCAATATTTTCTGATCCATATACAGATACATCTTTAATATCGTATTGACCAGGGAATGCACCACCAGTTGGAGGGGTAAATGAGCCGATAAGATCAAAAGTATTGATCAAAGCACCACCTGGGTAACCATCTGCTGCAAGCACATAAAGGCCACCGTCTCCGCCAGCGTAATAAATAACTCTTGCTCCAGCATCGTAAGCCGTAGCTAAACAAGTACCATAGTCAGCTACAAAAGCTGAAGAACCAGTATATAAACCTGACTCACCAGTAGCCACTAATAAAGAGTCTGCATTATAAGCAGCCATTGAACTACCTTCTTTCACTGCCCAAGTAAGACCACCACGTTCTACGTTAGTTCCAGCAACATTAATGCTTTGTCCACCAAGAGGCGCACCGGTTAAAACACCAGCGTTATTGTTTACTGATAAAGTCCTTTTCACTTGGAATTGACTTGCACCAGTGCGATCCATTACTGAAATAACTGCATTTGTAGCAGATCCAGCTCCTGGGTAAATAGCTAAGCCAATACCATCGTTTAATGAAGTAGCCTCAGATACATTGGTTAAAGCATAGTCAGTTCTGTAAATTCCACCCGGAGTGGCAGTAGCGTTTCCGTTACCGTTACCCGTAACTACGTAGTAACTACCTGCAGCAGCCACGATATCGTTACCAGCAAAACTTGGTAATGGCAATTCTTTAAATGAACTAGCATCAAAAGCATCATTAATGTAATCGTAATCGATACGAGTAACAACTGCACCTTCGTGATTAGCTAATAAATAACCTGACTGATCTGGATCACGTTGTCCTACTGCAAATACCTCATAAGTTCCATTACCAGTATTAATGGTAGCTTCAGCTTCGTGAAAGTCAGTATCTACAAAATCAATACGATCAGTAAATTCATATTTACCAGTACCGTTATTTAATTTGTAAGCAGTAATTGCACCACCATAAGGAGCTGCAAGCGTGTGCCAAGTAACAAATACAACATCTCTAATAGGAGTTACAGAAGTAGCATTGGTACGAATTAAATTAACAAAAGGTGGTTCAGCATAGGCCTTATAAGAATAAGATAATGCGGCAGATTCCTTTCCAATGATTTGGAAGGTTTCGTTCATTTCTAATAAATCACCACTAAGTTCGCTTCTGTCGTAATTAACAATGCGTGCCTCAGCGTTGCTTGGATCTGTAGTTGAAGCCTCTCTATTACAGCTAACAAGAACTGCAGAAAGAGCAACTAAGCTAAAAATTACTTTTTTCATGTTTGGATATTAAATTATGGGTAATTAATTTTTCTGGATAAAGTACATGCCACCTAAGCCAGTAGCTAGGGCAATGTTATCCACTAAGTATATAGAAATGTCTTTAATTTCAAATTGGCCAGGAAAGCTTCCACCAGTTGGAGGTACAAAGTTTCCGATTAAATCAAAGTTGTTGATTAAAGCACCGCCAGGATATCCGTCGGCAGCTAAAACTCTTACGCCACCTTCTGAGGCTGCGTAGTAAATAATTTTGGATGCATCGTCTACTTCTACCGCAAGGGCAGATCCAAGATTAGATTGTAATTGAAAGCTATTGGTAGGATCATAAGAATACAATCCATTCGTTCCAAGAGCAAATAATACAGTACTATCGTTTAGATAGGCCATTCCTTGACGGTCCACGTCCATATCAGCGAGACCTGTTTGGATAGCATCGGCTGCACCTAAATAAGCGTTATTAACGCTAGATGCTGTATTTTTTTGGTAGTACACAGAAACCTTATCACCATCATTACGATCTAAAACTGAATAGTCTAAATCTGTAGTTGCTGCTGTAAATTGGTTAGCCACAATAAACTCCCCATCAACTAAATCAGCTGCCTCCGAAACATTGGTAAGATTATAATCAGTTACGTAAAGACCACCTCTTTGGAAAGTTGGGTCACCACCGTTACCATTACCAGTTACAATATAATACTTCCCTGCAGAAGTAATAATACCATTAGCACCATAACTTGGAAGAGGAAGCTCTTTGTAGTCAGAAGTATTAAAAACATCATTAATGTAATCGTAACTTACTTTACCCACTATAGCCCCTTTGTGACCACTTAATAGGTATCCAGATTGATCTGGATCACGCTGACCCACTGCGAAAACTTCATAAGTCCCTAGGCCTGGATTAATGGCAGCAACGGCTTCATGAAAATCAGTATCTACAAAATCTACTCTTGCTGTGTATACGTATTTGCCCGTACTAGGATTTAGCTTATAAGCAGATATCGCACCTCCATAAGGGGCATTAAGAGTATGCCAAGTAACAAATACAACGTCTCTGATAGCAGTTACAGACGTCGCATTGGTGCGGATTGAATTAATTTGCGGGGGTTCAGCGTAGGCCTTATAACTATAAGACAAGCTGCTCGCTTTACCAGTAATGGCGAAAGACTCATTCATTTCAGTAAGCTCTGCCTCTAATTCGCTTCCACTAACCGTAGTTAGACGATTAGCGTCCTTAGAGTTAAGCTCTTCACTAATCTCTCTATTACAGCTTATTAAGCCAACAGATAAGAGTGCTGATGCGATTAAAATTCTTTTCATGGGTAATAGTATTTGAGGCAAATATACAACTATTTCTTATCAAATTTAATTTGTCTTAAATATTTCCATACTGCTTTTCAGCAACTTACGACCCTAGTTAATCAACATTTAATAATAAAACCAAAGAAAATTTACCATCTCACTTTTTCAACGAAATACAATTAAACCTTAGACCCATGTTTCACTCTAAGAAAAATACAATAGCTTCGATTAATGGTGGAACCCAAAGAGTGGAAAGAGTGGTTACAAAGCGGGAAACATGAAAAACTGTTTAATATCCTAGTAGATGAATATACCGAGCCACTTTATTGGCAGGCTAGAAAGCTTATGTTTCGCCACGATTTGGCAGATGATGTTTTGCAGGAATCCTTTATCAATGCCTGGAAAGCTTTACCCAAATTTAAAGCGGAATCTAATTTTTATACTTGGCTATTTCGCATTGTTTGCAACCAAAGTTTCGCAACATTAAAGAAAGAAAAGCGCTACACCGAAATAGACACTGGTAAAATAAGCACCCTTAATGATGATCCCTTTTTTAATGGTGATCAGACTCTTTTAGACTTGCATGCAGCGGTAGAGAACTTGCCATTCAGGCAGCAAGTTGTTTTTAAGATGCGTTATTTCCAAGAACTACCTTACCACGAAATAAGCACCCTTCTCAAAACCTCTGAAGGAGCACTTAAAGCCTCCTATTACCACGCTAAAGAAAAAATAAAAAAAAGCTTCCATTTAGATTAAACTATTGTCCCTTTCAAAGGTCTAATATTACAATTATGAATAAGTCAGAATTTAAAGTCCCCGAAAATTACTTTCGCGAAAAAAAGGCTCTTTTAAAAGAAATCCCTAGCAAGCGAAAAAACATATTCCAACTTTATCCTTGGCCAAGTGCTTTAAGTGCTGCCGCTAGCATCGCCCTATTAATCGGTTTAGCATTGAATTATAATGAAGAAAATTTTGTTGAGCCCGAAAACCTCGATCAAATAAGTGCATCAGCCATAGATGAATTTATAAGTTACAGCCCATACGCAGCCTACCCCGAAACCTATCTTTTAGAAGAAGACAACCTAGAAATGGAGCTAAGTAATACCGACGAGCTATTTGAACACGAACTCATTGATGACTATCTAAACCAATACACCAACGAATTTCTATAAAGATGAAAACACAAGCTAGCCTTTTCTTTATACTCTTGATCGGCCTAAATCTATCGGGGCAAAGACATCCTCGAGACATTGAAAAAATAGAAGCCTATAAAGCAAGATACCTTACTGAAGCTTTAAACCTAAGCCCTGAAACGGCTCAAAAATTTTGGCCCGTCTACAATCAATACCAAAAAGAAACCCGACAAATTCTAAAAGATCATTCAGAACTTCCACCTCCCGAGGATGCTAAACCCTCATTTGAGAACTTAAGCGATGCTGAGATAGAAAAGATGATTTTAGAAAAACTCAATGATCAAAAAAAACTTGCAGATCTTAAAATCCAATACTTTGAAAAATTTAAAGAATGCCTCGGAACCAGAGGCGCAGCAGACTATTATCGAGCTGAATTAGACTTCCACCGGCGCTTAATGCGGGAGCTAGGAAAAAGAAGAAGAAAAAGCCCATAATTTTTATTCGAAAGTTATCGACTTTTAATAATCTATTATTACATTTGCCGACCCCAAAATAAGGGAATCAAATGGTGGTTGTAGCTCAGTTGGTTAGAGCATCGGTTTGTGGTACCGAGGGTCGCGGGTTCGAATCCCGTCTTCCACCCATAAAGCCCTCCAATTATCGGAGGGCTTTTTTTTATTTCACCCCCCTACTCTCTTGATCTCCTTACTATTACTAAGCCATATCGTTTCTAAAGTAAATTAAATGTTCCGCTTCAACCGCTTCATTTATACCAATAAGTTATAGCTTGCCTTCTTGATCTTATAGTATGCAGCAGCTCCCCGATAAAATACTACATCTTGTTTCTTGGTACCCATCCAAGGTTCATCCTACTTTGGGTAATTTTGTAGAAGAGCATATTCTAGCCATTCAACTTAAAAGTCAAGGCGTTGTGCTAGGCGCTTTTCCTGCAGATGAAGATAGTATTACGTATCAATTAGAAAATGGCCTGCCCGTGTGTAGGGTATACTTCCGCAAGAAACTACCCTTCATTAGTTATCTAAAGGCCTTAAATAAAGGCTATGAATATTTACTCCAACAAGGCTTCCGCTTTAAGCTCGCCCACCTTCATGTAGCTTATCCTGCTGGGCTTTTCCTTCCAAAAATCAAGTTACCCTACCTAATAAGCGAACACTTTTCAGCCTATCAGAAGAGTCGTCGTCATGATCTTAGCTTCGCCAATAAATTTTTGGCTAAATCCATATTTAATCGAGCAAGTTTTGTGATGCCTGTATCTAGACAGTTAGGAGAATCCCTGCAAAACTTTGGCGTTAAACGGCCTATTCGCGTAATTGGCAATGTTGTTAATACCAGTGTCTTTAAATATATCGAAAAACCCACATCCCCTACTTTCAGGATTTTACATATCTCCAGCTTGCAAGAAAGTACCAAGAACATTAGTGGTATTGTGGCCGCTTACGCAGATTTCCATCAACAATTTCCTAGGTCATTGCTTAGCATAGGAGGAGACGGTGACCCGAGCGCCTTAAAAAAAGAGCTACGTAAACATGGGATTAGCCCCCAAGGATATCGCTTATTACCAAGCTTAAATAAAAATCAAGTGGCCCAAGAAATGCAAGCATCAGATTGCTTCCTACTTTTTAGCCACATTGAAAACCAGCCAGTAGTTATTTTAGAATCGCTTTGTGTTGGGAAACCAGTTATTGCCACAAAAGTGGGAGGCATTGCCGATATTGTAGATGAGACAAGGGGCCTCTTAGTGGAGCCAAATGATAAGGATGGTTTGGTTGCTGCACTTATGGAAATGCAAGAAAAATATCAGTCATACGAGCCAAAAAAAATGGCCATCAAGGCCCAAAGTGAATTTGGGCATGAGGCCATCTCATTAAAATTTGCTGAACTTTATGCTAACGTACTCCGCTCAAATGCATAAGGTCTGATATTCCCAAGTCTTGGGCTTTGATAAAGCCTTCGCCGTATTCGGCCCCTATTAATCTACCCATATCTTGCGCTCTATAAGTAACGCTATCCATAAAGTTTTTAGAACTGATCACCGTTTTTGGCTCCTTGGAACTAGGATCATAGAACTGCGACTGGTAGGCTTTAATGGAGGCGACTTTAGTTTCAATATGCTCTCCTATGTCCACTATAAAGTCTGGACTTAAACTTTGAAATTGGATATAGTACAGTAATAAACTAGGACGGTAAGGTTCCTGTAAGCTGCCATCTTCCTTAGTTTCTATTTTAGTTAAGCCCGCTAAAAAAGCCGCTTCTTTAACCAAAAAAGAACCGCGCCCGTGATCGGGATGACGATCGGTGGGGGCATTTGCAATCACAATCTCTGGTCGATATTTTCGTATCATGCGTACAACCTCCAACTGATGCTCAGAATCATTCTTAAAAAAACCATCTTTAAATCCCAGGTTTTCGCGTACCCTTAGGCCCATAATTTCACCAGCAGCTTGCGCTTCTTTCAATCGAAGTTCTGCGGTCCCTCGGGTTCCCAATTCGCCCTGAGTAAGATCTACTACTCCACATTTATAACCAAGTGAATTTTGTTTGGCCAAAGTACCAGAGCAACTTAACTCTACATCATCTGGGTGCGCACCGAAAGCAAGAATATCTAATTTCATAATTGTTTTCTAAATGAAAAACCCCGGCCTAAACCAGGGTTTTTAAATAACAATAAAAAGGCTGACTAGTTCTTGTACTCGCCAGTAATAGTAATGGTAGTACCTGCACCGCTAGTACTTACGGTACCCTGAGTAATGTGAATTAGGTAGTCAGTACCATTATGGCTAACTCCTAAAACATCATCGTAAGTATCATTTTGGCTTGAAGAAACACCTCTGTATTCTGTTACAGCAGTGCCCGCAGCAATAGCTGTTGCTAAATCTTCTTGAGTCATAATATTCATCCAATCGGCACTAGCCAACTCAACCATGGTCGTAGCAGCATCAACCGCAACAATTGCAGAAGTTGCACTATTAGAAGTCCATGCTAAACCAAATTGTGCTAAACCAGTAGCAGGGTCGCCAGCAACTCTTTCCCAGGTAAAGGCATTTGCAGAACTTAAAGCAGTAGTACCTGCATCAACTGTTACATTGTAAGTAACAACGTCAGTGTTTCCGTCTTTATCAGTTACGGTAAAAGTATAAACAGTGTTGCCAATATTTGCTCCAGCGTTAGCAAAAACGATAGTATCTGTGTAGGTTTCATCGTCTGCATTAGAAAGTGTGTAAGGGAAAGTATTTCCTTGTAAGCTTGTAGGGATTGGGTTAACGGTATTAACTCCACTAAGGCTCACAGCAAAAGTTTCCATATCAGAATCCCCTTTACGGGCGTCAATTGCAAATGATAAAGCTTCACCTTGACTGATTGTGATAGCACCACCAGTAGATCCAGAACCAGCTTCAGTTACCGATAAAAAGGCACCTAAGCTATCATCCTCATCATCTTGACAAGAAGTGAATGCAAATAATCCAGCTAATGCAAATGCTAAGTACTTGGTAATTTTCATTTTGTTTTTGTTTAAATTTATATTTAATCGCCTAAGCGGCCGCAAAAGTAGAACTTTTTTTAAGGCCTAAAGACTTTTGTGCGAAAAGTCTTGTTAAGAAGAGTTCATTGCGGTAATTTTGCGCAAATTTTAAGCTAAAATATAATTTAAACAAATGGCTACAAACAGAACATTTACCATGATTAAGCCCGATGCTGTGGGTAATGGTCATACTGGTGCTATACTAGCAATGATTAATAAGGCAGGCTTTCGCATTGTTGCAATGGAAATGACTCAATTATCAAAAAGCGACGCTCAAGAATTTTATGCTGTGCATAAAGAACGTCCCTTTTACGGTGAGTTAGTGGACTATATGACTTCTGGCCCTATCGTTGCTGCCATTTTAGAAAAGGATAATGCTGTAGCTGATTTTCGCAAATTAATTGGAGCGACCAATCCTGCAGAAGCAGAAGAAGGAACGATCCGTAAATTGTATGCTGAATCAATTGCTGCTAACGCAGTACACGGAAGTGATTCTGATGAAAACGCTGCTATTGAAGGTAGTTTCTATTTTGGCGAGCGCGCTAAATTTTAAGCAGCCAAACATATATTTTGTAGAAAGAGTCACTTTAAGTGGCTCTTTTTTTTTACCGCAACTCTACTCTAATTATCGCTTGCTCGCCTAACTTCTTATTGAGGTGTTTGCGCATGTCCTCTCTACGCATCGCCAAAGCGGCCTTTAGTACTCCAGATCCTAAATATATCGTTAAGACTCCTTTTCGTAGGTGCAGATCATTGGTATTGTTATCAATCTTATTCCCCACCCACTCTTGCCAATGCGCCTTAATTTCAGCTAAAACAAACTTTTCTTCCAAGCCATTGGCTCGCAAGAAACTTCTTAAGGCATCGCCTAATTTTAACTGATTTGAATCACTCATTAAATTTCAAAAATCTTTGCATTTGCGTCAATCTGTTGCACCAAGTCAACCGTCCTTTCGGGATGAGTATCTGTTATAAAGATTTGTCCAAAGTCTTCATCATGCACTAGCTTAACAAGCGTAGCCACCCGGTTCTCGTCCAACTTATCAAAAATATCGTCTAATAATAACACTGGCACTAAACCTTGATGATCACGAATAAACTCGTATTGCGCCAACTTTAAGGCTATTAAAAGAGATTTTTGCTGTCCTTGCGATCCATAATGCTTTATACTAGTATCATCAAGTTTAAAAATTAAGTCATCGCGATGCAAGCCCGCGCTGGTATACTGTAGTGCTCGGTCTTTAGATAGGCTTTGGGCAAACAGCTCCTCAAAACCCGTATCATGCCTTTGACTCTGATAATCGATACTAGCGCTTTCTCGCCCCTGACTAATTAAAGTGTAATAATGTTGTAAGCGTGGTTTTAAAGCCTCACTAAATTCCACACGCTGCTGATAAATATATTCGCCATGTTCGGCTAATTGAAGATTGTATATTTCTAATGAATCACCATCGAACCTTTGATTCGCAGCAAAAAATTTTAATAGACTATTTCTTTGCTGCAAAGCTTTATTGTAGCGCATCAGATGGTGCAGGTAAGAATTATTTCCTTGACTGATGACATTATCCATAAACCGCCGGCGCGTATCGGCACTATCCGTAATTAAATCACGATCGTAGGGAGAAATTACCACCGCTGGAAAGTAGCCAATGTGATCTGCAAGGCGCTCGTATTCTTTTTTGTCTTTTCTAAAAATCTTTTTCTGACCTTTCTTAAGTGCACAATACAGCCGAACTTCTTCTTCTTTTCGAGATAAATTCGCCTCAATCATAAAAAAATCGCTCTCTTTTCTTATCGAACGATTATCACGACTAGAGAAATAGCTTTTGGTTAAACTGAGATAATGTATAGCGTCTAGAAGATTAGTCTTTCCGCTCCCATTAAGACCTACAAAGCAATTGAGCTTAGGACTAAAGTCAAATTTAGCCTCTTCCCAACTCTTGAAATTTAGAATATGTAAATCCTTTAAAAACATATGCCGCGAAAATAAGCTATTACTTAAGTTCTGATTGCTAGTTTAAAAAGGAATTTTGGTTACTTTTGCCGCCTATTTTGTGAATATACAAACCATACAATGGCTAAGAATAATAAGCAAGACGACGAAGTACTATACGATGTAACTCAGTCAATTTCTAGTGTTGAAAAATTTTTCGAAGAAAACGGTAAAGCTCTAAGTACCGCTGTAATCGCCCTTTTTGTGATTGTTGGAGGGTACATTGGCTATTTAAAGTTCTATCAAGAACCACGCGAATTAGAAGCTCAGAACGAAATATACCCCGCGCAACAACTTTTCGAAGCCGATTCTTTAAAGCAGGCAGTAGAAGGTTTTAATGGTAAGCCAGGCTTTCTTAGTATAGCAGCAGATTATTCGGGTACCAATGCAGGTGAGATGGCTAACTACTATGCCGGCATAAGTTATTTACGTTTAGGCGAATATGATAATGCCATTCGTCTATTAGATGATTTTTCTACAGATGATCCGATATTAAGCGTTGTTGCTAAAGGCTCTATTGGTGACGCCTTTCTAGAACTTAATCAAAGTGAAGAAGCTCTGGACTATTATAAAAAAGCGGTTTCGGTAAATGCAAATGATTTTGTAGTGCCTTTTTACCTTTTAAAAGCTGGGATGCTGGCCGAAAATTTAGCTAAAAATGACGCTGCCTTAAAGTTTTATCAAAGGATCAAAGCAGATTTTCCAGAATCACGCCAAGCTTCTGATATTGCGCGCTACATTGCTAGAGTAGAAGCAAAAATTTAATTCCTATTTTTTTGGCTACTGCAGGCAATAATCTCTCTCAATTTAACCCAGAAGAATTACCACGGGCAAATGAAATGCGTTTCGCTTGTGTGGTATCTGAATGGAATGATGATATAACTAATGCCTTGTATTTAGGTGCAAAAGAGGCATTAGAAGCTTGCGGAGCTCCTAGTATTAATATTCGTCATATCAATGTTCCAGGCGCGGTAGAATTGACTTATGCCTGTAAGAAGCTTTGTGAAAGTGGAGAATACGATGCCATTATTGCAATCGGAAATGTTATTCAAGGGGAAACCAAGCACTTTGACTTTGTATGCAATAGCGTAACGCAAGGAATAACTGAGCTAAACCTTCGCTTCGACACCCCAGTTATTTTCTGTGTATTGACCGACAATAACAAGCAGCAAAGCATTGACCGAGCAGGGGGCAAACACGGTAATAAAGGGATAGAAGCCGGAGTGGCCGCCCTTAAAATGGCCGGCCTCCGGAAAACAGTACTGCGTTAAATTTCTATTTTTTCTTCGATTGGTATAGCGAACAAATCATAATCGCTAGTATCCGTAATCAATACTTCAACAAACTCTCCTACGGGTAAATAGTCTGCGCTAATAAGAACTTCATTATCTACATCTGGAGAATCATATTCCGTTCTTCCCACAAAGAAGTCCCCTTCCAATCGATCGATAAGCACCCGCATCTTTTTCCCCAAATGCGCTTCGTTTAGTTCTGTAGAAATTTGCTGTTGCAGAGCCATCAATTCATTTGCTCGATCTTGCTTAACTTCCGCGGGCACATCATCCTCCAAGTTAAAAGCATGGGTATTCTCCTCATGTGAATAAGTAAATACACCGAGACGTTCAAATCGCATTTCCTTCACCCATTCTTTTAATACCTGAAAGTCATCTTCCGTTTCTCCAGGGTATCCCACAATAATGGTAGTGCGAATACTTATTCCTGGTACAGCCTTACGCATCAAATGCAATAACTTATCTGTCCGCTCCTTGGTTGTGCCTCTGCGCATCGACTTCAGCACCGGATCGGCTATATGTTGAAGCGGTATATCGATATAATTACAGATCTTCTCTTCGCTGCGAATTACTTCTAAAACGTCTTCTGGGAAACCCGTTGGGAAAAGATAATGTAAGCGTATCCAACTGATACCTTCCACTTTTACAAGCTCCTTTAACAAGTCTGCTAAAGCACGTTTCTTATAGATATCTAAACCGTAGTAAGTAAGATCTTGTGCAATGAGAATCAATTCCTTCACCCCCTTGGCCGCTAATTTTTGCGCCTCCGTAACTAAATCTTCAATGGGTGTACTTTTATGTCCCCCTCGCATTAATGGAATGGCACAGAAAGAACATGGCCTGTCGCAGCCTTCCGATATTTTCAAATAGGCAAAGTGACGAGGTGTGGTGGTTAGACGTTCCCCTACTAATTCTTTTTTGTAATCGGCTCCTAATGCTTTCAGCAGAAGGGGTAAATCTCGCGTACCGAAATACTGATCCACATTAGGGATTTCCTTCTCTAAATCGGGCTTGTATCGTTCAGATAAGCAACCCGTTACGAAAACTTGATCTACTTTACCCGCTTCTTTACGCTCTACAAACTCTAGAATCGTGTTAACCGACTCTTCCTTTGCATTGTCTATAAAGCCGCATGTATTGATTACTACAATGTTACCATCCTCTTCGTGAGCTACACTCTTACCATTGGCTTGTAATTGGCCCATTAAAACTTCACTGTCGTAGATGTTTTTAGAACATCCCAGGGTAACAATATTTATTTTATTCTTCTTCCGCGTTTTTGTGCGCATAAATTTAATTGAAAAGGCTGTTTACGAAACTGCGTTTATTAAAAATTTGTAGGTCCTCCATCTGCTCACCTACCCCTATATATTTTACTGGAATGTGCAGTTGATCTGAGATTCCGATCACCACTCCCCCCTTGGCCGTGCCATCTAGTTTAGTAACTGCCAAGGCAGTTACGTCGGTAGCCTTACTAAACTGCTTGGCCTGCTCCAAAGCATTTTGTCCTGTTGAACCATCTAATACTAAAAGAACTTCGTGAGGCGCATCGGGAACCAATTTTTGCATCACTCTTTTAATTTTGCTCAACTCATTCATTAAGTTTACCTTATTATGCAAACGTCCGGCTGTATCTATAATTACCACATCGGCATTTTGCTTAATAGCAGATTGTAGGGCATCAAAGGCTACAGAAGCAGGATCTGAACCCATGGCTTGCTTAACAATAGGCACACCCACCCTTTCGCTCCATATCGTTAGCTGATCTACTGCTGCCGCGCGAAAGGTATCTGCTGCACCTAATACCACCTTTAATCCCGCTGCTTGATACTGATGAGCTAATTTGCCTATAGTAGTTGTTTTCCCTACTCCATTAACTCCCACTACCATTAAAACAAAAGGCTTTTGTGTGGGGATTTCTGGGCCATCCTCTTGCGAATCTTCTCCAATAAGTAGCCCTGCTATTTCATCTCGCAAAATGGCTTGCAAATTGGCAGTCCCTACGTATTTATCGCGGGCAACCCGTGCTTCAATTCGTTCGATAATTTTAACTGTAGTAGCTACACCAACATCAGAGCTTATAAGTACTTCTTCGAGCTCGTCTAGTACCTCATCATCAACCTTGCTTTTACCGGCAACGGCTTTGGTTAATTTCGAAAATACACTTTCTTTAGTTTTTTCTAAACCCTGCTCTAAGCGAGCAGTTTTTTCTTCTTTCGAGAAGAGCTTACCGAATATACCCATGGTTAAAAAATAATGGCAAATATCCTAAAAAAGAGCGGTATTGCTAATGACTTATGCACTCTAAATAAAATCATTAGTTTTATAATAGCAAGTGGGAATTCGCAATTTCTTATCTAGCTATGTACAGTTGGACTTTGCTCAGAAACTAATCATCACATAGGTCCTGTAATGTTTGGACTAAAGCTAATCCCCGAGACGAACATATAAAAAGATTTGGGCTTAAAGTATCCCGATAAAAAAAGCCCGCTACCAAAAGGTAGCGGGCTTTTAAATACTATAGCTTAGCCTTAACTAAAGAAATCTTTAGTATGCTCTTTATTTACAATCTTCTCTTCAAAAGAGTAAGCACCAGTCTTTTCAGACTTCACCATTTTAATCACTTTTGTGAAAGAGGCGGAGTCACCAGATTTTAGGGTTGCAACTACTTTCTTTGCCATGGTCTAAAATTTTACTTAATTTCTTTATGAACGGTATGACGCTTCAGTATAGGATTATACTTCTTAAGCTCCATACGATCAGGACTATTCTTTTTGTTCTTGGTCGATACGTAACGAGACGTTCCTGCCATTCCGCTTTCTTTGTGCTCAGTACATTCTAAAATCACTTGCACACGGTTACCTTTTTTGGCCATTGCTATCTAATTCTTTACTTAGTTAGATATCCGTTGGCACGCGCATCTTTTAATACGGCTGCCAAACCTTTCTTATTAATATTTTTCAACGCTGATGTTGAAACACGTAGAGTGATCCAACGATCCTCTTCCGCTAGGTAAAAACGCTTGCGGGTTAAGTTCACGTTGAACTTGCGTTTGTTCTTCTTGTTAGAGAAAGAAACATTATTTCCTGACATAGCCTTTTTACCGGTCAGCTCACATACTCTTGACATGGATATCGCTTCTTAAATTTGGGTTTGCAAAAGTAGCTAAATTTTATAGCTACACAAACCTATTCTGTAAATTTCTGCACTTCTTTTCGAAGTAAGTCTAATGCCATTAATGCGGTTTTACGAATATTCCGTCCTCTATCCTTTCCAAACTGATACATTCTGGTGGTTGTTTTTTCTGGACCGGCAATGGCTATCCACACCGTACCTACTGGTTTAGAGTCAGTTCCACCACCAGGGCCAGCAATTCCTGTGGTAGCGAGGCCAAAATCTGTTTTCATTTTGGCACGCACTCCTTCTGCCATTTCAATCGCAACTTGCTCACTTACGGCACCAAAATTCTCAAGTGCTTTTTGACTAACCCCTAAAAAATCTTGTTTCGATTCATTGCTATAGCTCATAACTCCGCCCATAAAATATTCGGAACTACCCGCTATACTGGTTATTAAATGACCAATATATCCTCCGGTACAACTCTCTGCCAAGGAAAGCTTAAAACCCTTCTTCCGCAAGGATAAGCCAAGAACCTCTTCTAAAGACTGGGCATTCTCGCCAAAAATTAGTGGCCCTAAAATTTCCTCCAACTCCTTCATTTGCACCTCTACTTCCTGCTTGGCCAGCGCATTACTTTCCGCAAAGCCCGTCAAGCGCAAGCGCACCAACCCGGGTGAGGGCAAATAGGCGAATTTTAAATTTGAAGGTAGCGCCGCCTCCCAATCACTTAACATCTCTGCTAAATCGCTCTCCCCTTTACCTTGAGTGAGAACGGTTTTATGATACATTCCACCTGCCTCAAAATGCTCCACTATCCAAGGAACAATTTTATCTCTCACCAAATGCTCTGTTTCATAAGGGACTCCAGGACTGGAAAAATAATGTCGACCCTCTTTCTCAAAATGCATCCCTGGTGCAGTGCCTGCTTCATTTATTAACACCTTACAGGAGCTGGGTACGTAAGCCTGTAAACGATGAACCTCTTTAGGCTGACGATTAAAGCTTTGAAAAAGTGCCTTTACGTTTTCATAAACTTCTTCCTTAAAAATCATCTCACCGCCAAAATACTCTAAGAGAGTCTTTTTGGTAATATCATCTTTCGTAGGACCTAATCCGCCAGTCATAAAAACTAGCCTGGTTTTAGGATGAAGCGTATCTAGAGCCAGACGAATAGCTTCGTCCGTATCCGCTATCACGCGTTTTTGCTCCACTTTTATACCTAATAAATTTAGCTGAGTAGCTATAAATGAAGAATTAGTATCGATGGTTTGTCCAATGAGTATTTCGTCACCAATCGCTATAATTTCTGCTTGCATCTGCGTAATTTGAGGAGATCAAAGATATTGTAATATCATGCCTAGGGCCTAATTGTTTAAGCTGATCTTGTAATTTTTTTTTTTTCTAATTCTCCTCTGCTACTTACTAGCATTTTTCATTTTCCTACAGTAAAAAGAAAACACTTGATGGCTAAATTATAATACTCTAAAGTATTGTAATACTGATTCTTTTGATTCTTCAGTCTAATAATAGTGTTGAGCCTTCTGCCTGCCCAAAACAATTTTTCACGAACTTTGACCACAAATCAATAAACAATGAAAAGACTATTAGCACTCACTTTTTTACTATTCTCAATGGCCTCTTGCGATGTTCTTATGGACCTCGCCGAGCAGGGGGCGCAAGGAATGTCTTCCTTACCGCCTACCGAAAGCGAAATTAGCGCTGGACTAAAAGAAGCACTGCGAGTTGGTATTACCAATGCCGTGAGTTCTACCTCCAGTACTAATGGTTTTCTAAATAATTCTCTTATTAAAATACCTTTTCCACCACAAGCGGAAAGAGCGGCTACTACTTTACGAGACTTAGGTATGGGTAATCTGGTAGATCAATTTGTTGAAACCCTAAACCATGGCGCAGAACAGGCAGCTGCGAAGGCCACGCCCATATTTGTAAACGCTATCTCACAATTGAGCTTTACGGATGTTTACAATATTTATCGTGGCGGTAATGATGCGGCTACAGAATACCTAAAAAGCACCACCAGTGACCAATTGAAAACAGCATTTCGCCCCGTTATTAAAGACGCTATCAACAAAGTAGAACTAACCAAATATTGGGATCCCATTGCTACTAATTACAATCGTATTCCTTTTGTACAGAAAGTAAACCCCGATTTAGAGGATTACGTTTTAGACCAAACCCTAGAAGGTCTTTTCGTAGTAGTTGCTCAGGAGGAAGCAAAAATACGCCTCGACCCAGCGGCAAGAGTAAATAGTATCTTAAAGAAAGTTTTTGGATACAAAGGCTAAGAAATAGCTTCAATAGAATTAATTAAAGACTGGGTTTTTACTCAGTCTTTTTTCTTTTTAAAGATCCGGTTCCACCAGGAGTCACCCTTTTCTTCACCATCCTCCTTTTGGCCTAAACCATCTTTAACCTTTTCTAACAAATCGATTAACTGTTCGCCTACATTAGCATCGCGCCAGTCGTTGCAGGCTAAAAGTGCTTGTTGATTGCTGTCTAATTTATTCCAATTATTACGACGGTAATTTGCGCCAGGATAGTCTCTGATAGTGGCACCAAAAATGGGCAAAGCCATAGCCGAGCCAGATCCTAGAGCACCGCTGCGGAAACGAATCAAGGAATTTTCTCCTCCCATCCAGGTGCTCATTACCAAAGCATCATTATAGCCAACAAACCAAGCATCCGAATAATTTTGCGAAGTACCCGTTTTACCAGCCCACTGATCTCTTAGCCCATATCGCCAAGAAAGTGAGCCAGCTGTGCCATCAGCTACAACCTGCTGCAACATATAATTCATCAACTTGGCGGTGTTTTCGGCAATCACTCTTTCCTTGCTCTGCGGCAGATGCTTATAAAGTAAATCTCCGTTAGGCGCGCGCACCTCATCAATTAAATAAGGCTCCACTTTATAGCCACCATTAGCAAAGCAGGCATAAACGATAGCCATTTCTAGCGGAGAAGCAGAACCGGTACCCAAAGCAATACTAGGCCCTTCTGGCAACTGCCCTTCAATCCCCATTTTACGAGCTAAAATAGCCAACTCTTCTTCAGAATATTGCATTAGCCACTTCACTGTAACCGTGTTAATGGATTTCTTTAAAGCGCCTGTCATACTAAAGTAACCGTCGTATTTATCGTCGTAATTACGCGGTGACCAATTATCATATTCGGGGTATTTTTCCCTTTCAGCAGATTGGTAATCACAGGGCACGGCCTTATTTTCTAATGCTAGAGCATAAACAAGAGGCTTAAAAGTAGAAGCCGTGGGCTTGGGTGCTTTCACATTATCATAAGGTAGATACCTAAAATTAGAACCGCCTAACCAAGCACGCACCGCTCCCGTTTGCGGATCGAGGGCCACCGAACCAATACGTAGTAATTTTAAGTAATGACTTAAAGAGTCTTCAATAGTCAGATTCTTCTCCAAAAAGCCAGCAGGATGATACAAGCGCATGGGTCTTGTTTTCTTGGCCTCAGCAAAAACCTCCTCTTCGCTTAAGCCTTGGGCCAATCTTCTTTTAAACCAAGGACTGCGCATTAGTTTCTGGTCAAAATAAATTTGATTCGAAGACCAAGGGTTCTGCCCAGACCAATGCTTATCAAACTTCGTCTGCCATTGGCTTAAATGCCCTTCTGCAGCAGCTTTTAAAGACTTGTGAAGCTTGGCATTTAGTGTGGTTTTAACAATTAGGCCATCGGTTTCTATTTGCCATTCCCTGCCATCTGGCCTTAGCTTATCCGCCATTATTCTTTTCAGCTCCGCTTTTACTTCAGCGCTGAAATAAGCAGCCGGGCTTTCGCGCTCTAAATTGCGGTAACTTAACTTTAAGGGTAAAGCTTGTAGAGAATCTTTTTCAGATTGGCTTATTTTCTCACTTCTAGCCATCTGCGCAAGCACAGTGTTGCGGCGCTTTAAAGCAGGCTCGGGATTTAAACGTGGGTTATAATAGGTATTGGCCTTTAATAAGCCAATCAGCACTGCCGACTCCTCCGGCTTAAGCTGATTGGGCAAACGGTTAAAAAATCTTAAACTCCCAGCCGCAATTCCATAAGTATTTTCAGAAAAACTGACCGTGTTTAAGTAAAGAGTAATAATGTCATCTTTACTATAAATAGACTCGATTCTTTGGGCAAGAATAATTTCTTTGACTTTATTGACCGGCATACTAAACCATGAGAAGTCTGGACGGCCAAAGAGGTTTTTAGCCAATTGTTGACTAATGGTACTGCCACCTCCAGCACTGCGGTCTCCTAATAAGATTGTCTTAAAGATTACCCGCATTAAGCTGCGGTAGTCTACCCCATTATGCTCATAAAAGCGTTCGTCTTCCGTTGCCGTTAAAGCATCGCGCAAATGTTGGGGCATCTCCTCAAAACTAAGAGGGTCGCGATTTTGACTATAGATTTTGGCTAATAGTTCCCCCTCCGAACTTTTTATTAAGGTTGCTTGAGCTTGCTCTATTCTACTTAAATCTTGCGCGCTAGGCAAAGGACCCCAAAATCCTAAATATACACTAGTGAAAAATAAGGCAAAAGCAAGAATACCAAGTAAACCCAATTTTAGAAAAAACAGGGAAAAGCGTTTAAAGATTGATTTCTTTTTCGGCTTTCTTGCCTTCCTAGTCTTAAGGGACTTCTTCTTTTTGGGGCTGGCTTTTTTCTTTTTAGATTTCAAAAAATTAGATGCGCTTCATTTGTTGCTTAAGCATCTTAACCTGATCATTAAGCATACCTTTTGTGTCTAGCTTCTTTACTTCGGTCAGTAAAATCTGAGCCTCACGTTTACGGCGCTTGGCTAAGGCGATACCCGCTAATTGCAATTTTGCCATAGCTTGATCATGACTCATCCTTAAGCCAGTTTTTAAAGCTTTACGAAGGTATCCTTCCGCTTTGCCTATACCGTTTTGCGACTGAATCATGCCAGAAAGCATATAGTAATAGGCCAACTGACCTCTAATTAAAGCGTTCTCTGGATCTTTAATGCGACTTAAAGCTTTTTGGGCTTTTTCCATATCGTTCTTGCGCAGATGCCAAAATGCTAATAGGATACTTTCATTTCGGAAATAGGTAAAGATAACTAAGCCCGAAAGTAATAGCCACATAATGCCATTGCCAATTTCCACTTCAATAAATTGCCAAACTGACAAGCCGAAAAATAGAGCCGTTAAACCTAAACGCAAATACTTACTCAACATAATTTCCAATTTTGGGCTGCAAAAATAGACCTTTATAGGGGAATGGAAAGCAGAAATTAAAACTTAGCCACCATCTTAACATTAAGAAGACGTGGGGTTAAATAATTGGGTACAGCGTAATCGCGAGCGGTACTAATATCCTTCACCCATAAATAACTTACGGTATTGGTGATATCTAATAAATTGAAGACTTCCAAGCCAATCCAGAGGCTCTCAAAACTATCTAGGTATTTGTTATCGTAAACTTTTCCCGCACTCTTTAAGACCTTAGAAAAGCCAATATCAACTCGGCGATAAGCAGGAAGTCTAAAAACTCTCTCTTCTGCGGTAGCCTGAGGCGGGCCAAAAGGTAAGCCAGTACCATAAGCCAAGGTTAGGCTTACTCTAAAGCTTGGGTCGTTAGGAAGGTAGTCTTGGAAGAAAATTTTAAAGTTAAAGCGTTGATCGGTAGGGCGAGGTAAAAAACCAGCACCATCTCCTTCTATATCTTCTTGAATGGTCATAAAAGAAACACTAGCCCAACTATCAATACCTTTCACAAACTCGCCATTAATCCGATAATCTATTCCCGTTGCATACCCTGTTGCGCTATTTTCTGCCCGGTAACGGATACGAACATTATCCATATCGTAAGGAATAAGATTATTCATATATTTATAATACACCTCGGTTACCATTTTAAAAGGACGGTTCCAAATGCGCAGTTGATAATCGTTCCCTAATACCAAGTGGATAGATTGTTGTGCGCGGATATCTTCATTTAAACCACCATCCAAATTACGCATCTCTCGGTAAAAAGGCGGCTGATAATAAAAACCGCTGGATAAACGAAAAACCATATCACGCTTTTGCCAATTGGGTTTCCAGCTTAAGCTGGCGCGTGGACTTAGCACATTTTGCTGATTGAAAGTCCAATAGTGCGTGCGCAGCCCTAGATTAAAGAAGAGGTCACCATTTTCCTCTAAATCATAAATTTTTGACCTCTCCGCAAAAGCGGTAAAACGAAAAGAGTTTACATTAACCTTACTGGCAAAGCTTTCGAAGAGTTTTAGGCTATCCTCTTGCTTTACCGACGTGTAAACAAGACCACCACGTGGGTTTCCTTGCGCATCTACCGAAGTAACAATCAAAGAGTCGTAAGCAAAACCACTACTATTCGGTACATTATAACCCGCCGAATCAATACGCTCCCATTCTTTGTAACGATCGATAATATCTTCCATCTGCACCTTTACGCCCCATCTCCAAGTAACATCGCCTTTATCGTATATTCCATTATGACTAAGGTTTGCTACAATCGCATCGAGGTAATTTCGTGCGTAGTTTTGAAAGCCGCCCAAGCTGCGAGTAAAGGTTATTTCACCGAAATTATCGCTACCTAAATTGGTATTGAGCTCACCTAAACGATAAGCTCCCACCACATCAAAGTACTCTTGCTCGGTAGTCTGGAAAACTGAAGACTGAAACCTCAGTTGTAAGTTTTTACTGGGACGGTATTTTGCCCCTATTGCCGCAAAGCGAGTGGTAAAATCATAGTCTTCTTTCCCGTCGAAAAACACATTTAAACGTAAAGACTCTTGGATCGTTCCAAAATCTGTGGTGCGTGTAGAAGGGAATACTTGGTATAAGTTTCGGGAATAATTCCCCAAAAAATCCAATTCCCATTTATCGTTCAAATCGTAAGTAAGGTAGGCCTGAATGTCGGTAAACTGCGGAACAAAATCTGCTTCAGTATCTAAGGAGCCCACCAGCAGTTGATTGGTGCGGTAACGCGCCCCCACCATCGCACTTAGGCGGTCATTTAAGTGCCTATTTTCGTAAACCAAATTGCCGCCTAAAAAGCTCCCCTCTGCCGTCATAGCAAATTCTTTTGGCTTACGATAGGTGATATCTAAAACCGAAGACATTTTATCGCCATAACGCGCTTCGAAGCCACCTGCTGAAAACTTTACATCGCTAACCATAGCAGAGTTTATAAAACTCATGCCTTCTTGCTGACCATTCCGCACTAAAAAAGGTCGATAAACCTCGATGCCGTTAACGTAGACCAAATTTTCGTCGAAGTTTCCACCGCGCACCGAGTACTGCGAAGACAACTCGCTATAACTACTCACACCGGGCAAAGTTTTAATAATGCCCTCCACTCCAGAGTTTGGCCCTACAAAGGCCTCTATGGATTTTACGCCTACATCCACCTGATTATCAAAGCGTGCTTTACGATCAACAATATCAACATCACCTAATACATTGTCCATTAAAATGATACGTCGGTTAAGCTCTATTTTTTGGCCTTTGCTAATAGAAATGTAGGTAGTATCTGGTAGATAGCCGAAATTGGTAAAATGGATTAGTAGATTTTTACCCGCTTGTACATCGAGCTTATAACTGCCGTCGCTATTACTTAATGTGTAAAAGGCACCTTGGGTAATTTTCACCCCATCTACTGGCTGACCATTGTCATCAGTAATTATTCCGAAAATGCTTTGGGCATTAAGAGCAAAGGAGCAAAACAGTAAAACGATTATTAGGGGAAGGAAGAGCTTGCCGCGCATGGGATTTTTAATCACTTCTTTAAAGATTGAAAGAGCTGATGCCAAGCCAAAGGATTGGATAAGGCTCCTAGTATGGCCGTGCCTCCATTTGCTTGATTAGAGTAACGACCGAAATTGTATAAGTTTTGGTTTTGGATGCGGATAGACATGTCTTGGGCTTCTTCTGGACTAATCCCCATCGCCGCAGCCCGTTCCATCAATGCCTGTGATGCTAAATTACGCATCGCAATATCGTTAGCTGTAGTAGTAATATTTGTGGCTAAAAAGGCCGTCTTAAACCGATCACGACTTGGCCATGGATAAAGAGTAACCTCCTCTAATAAGGTTGTATCACGCGCCATTTCCACCCGCGCCAGATAAGCTGTTTTTTGCAGTGTATCTGGAATCTGCAGATATTCTTTTTCGAAGCCAATGCTTGAAAAAACTACAGTGTCTCCAGGTAAAACCGCAAATGAAAAAAAACCTTCAGCATCAGTCATGGTCCCGCGTAGACCATTTTTTTTATAGACGTGTGCAAAAGGAATGGCTTGTGGAATAGAATCCTCACTCATCACAATTCCACTTAGCTGCAAGGGTTTGATGTCTTCTTGAGCCTGCGCGAAAAAGCTAAATAAGAGGGATATTACGATTAGTGGATACTTCATTCTAAACCTTAACGATTAAAATGCGAAAATAGCATCTAAGGAACAATAAGTTCCCAAATTTCCTCACTTTGGTTCTTTTTATCATCTTCAACTCTAATGCGCAAAGTATGTTTACCGCTTTCTTCACTTAAACCGTCTAAACTTAAAATCAGTTTACTCTTCTTGGCATCGTAATACATTGGCCACCATTGTTCATCCATCCAGGCATTATACTCCTCAATACCGCTTAGCTCATCTTTAATCTCAATTAATAAGTCGCTTTTTCCATTAAGGCTTACGCCAGATGCGAAATTAAGGGCCTTTATACTAGGAGCGATGGTGTCGATTGCTATGGCAAAATCGCCAAAATTCCGAGTACGCGTTCGCACCACGCCTAAGGTAAAAGTACCGCCCTCATAATCCGTAATGCGATTATCTTTTACTCCCACAATACACAATTTTTTAGGATCCCACTTTGGGTCTAAATATTTTAACTTTATGCCTAAGTCATAATACCGCTGTATGGGAATAGCAGTAGAGCCAACGCGGTGAATATCGCTAAGAAAGGCTTTAGAGGGGTCTAAAACTTGATGCTCAAAATATATGTCCTTATAGAAGGAGCCTGGTCGAAACTTTAAACTAAGGCCTTGATTATCGTAGCTGTGAGAGTCCGTAAAAGCCCATTTCGCCAAAGGCAGCTCTGCTAAGTCAGCCTCTGCTTGAGTACTAAATTTATAATCTAGTTTAAAATCTAAAATACTCTGATTACCGGCAAAATCAGCCGCCACAATACGCACATCGATTAAGGTATCTTTATCAAAACTTCCGAGAACCCCTCTTTCACCTAGTGCATATACACTAAGTTGATTATTAGGCTCGAGATAGAGTTTATGCGAAACTCTACCGCAACAATCCTTCAAGGCAAAATCTATGTGACTGTTAATATAGCGTGTTTCCGAAAAAGCATAAGTTTCCATTAAAAAATGGTAGCGTAGCTCTTCATTAAAAAAAAGCTTTAATTCATAAACTCCATTGCGATTAGCGGCACCGTTCAATTTATCAATCGCGTGGATTCCAAAAGTAAAGTCATTTTCTACCTCCACTACTCCGTTGCCACTTAGGCGGTACTTTCCGCCGCCTTGATGTAAAAGGCTTCTTTCCTGCTGCGCTTGTACTTCCCCATTACTAAATGTATAAATCTGCAAATTGCTTAACTGCGGATGGATATCATCGCTTACCGCAAAGCCGAACAAAAGAGGATTTATAATTTTTTCGGTAGCGGTATTGCGAACCTCAAAGTGAAGGTGCGGACCGCCGCTGCCGCCCGTGTTCCCAGAAAGTGCTATCTGCTCGCCCTTCTTAAAACTAAACTTCCCTGCGCTTGGAAATAAATCTATCGCATTTGTTCGGGTGCGCTTTTGCTCTTTTTTTAAAAATTCCTCTATCTCTGGTGCAAAAGACTGAAGGTGAGCGTAAACGGTAGTGTAGCCATTTGGGTGACGTAAATATAGCGCCTTGCCAAAACCGTAAGGAGAAACCTTAATGCGACTAATATAGCCATCTGCGGCAGCGAGAATGGGCATATTTATACGACCCCGTGTTTTTATATCTATACCTGAATGAAAATGATTGCCGCGCAGCTCACCAAAAGTACCCGCTAAAATAATGGGGTCCTTAATAGGTGATGCAAAATAATCCTGCGGGTACTTAGTTTGCGCCGATAGTCCGAGCGAGCCGAAAATAAAAAGAAATGAAAGAAAATAGTTTCGCATTTACCTAAGTGGGGTTTTCTAATAATAATGCTTGGCAAAAGTAGGCCAAAGAGAATTGCTAACTGCCTTGTTTAGCAAGGAATTAACGAATTTTAATAGGGCCGGTCCCATCCTATCCTTAAACGCTAGGCTGCAGGGCTAGATAAGGTTTCAGGGTTTTTGCTAAGCTAAACTTAGTTATCCTAAGCTCAATAATTACGCTTCCGCAGATGCGCATAACTGCTGTGTCGCGGTAAAAAACATAGAAGCTATACACCCTTGGCAAGGGCAGATTAAATTTTCTCAAGCCCGACACTAGTGAGGAATGTGCAATCCTAAGCCTTTAAAGTTTTACTGCCATTAAGAACTTCCAGTTTCTCTGCGTAAAAATAGCTACGTTTGATCCAGCAGTCTTTATTTTCGAAATAAATCAAAAAACAGTGTTGATTTTCCCAAGCCATTTAGTTCTAAAATTATGGTCTAAATCCCTTTCTAATTAATCTGGGCTAAGTTGTTTGTTTTACAAAACACTCTGCCTACCTTTGACCATTGGAGTAATTAGTGAAATGAGTCAGATTGACGCCAAAATAAATAGCATCGAAAACTTAGCTAACCAGCTAATTACCGATCATTTGGTGTTAAAATCAGAAAACGAAGATTTAAGAAAGCAAGTGGCGCACCTTAAGCAAAGTTTAGACGAACAAGCTCAATTATTCCAAAAAACGCAAGCCGATTTGCAGAGGGTGCGCTTAGCACGCGGTTTAGCTGGTAGCCCAGAGGAAGCCAACCAAGCCAAAGCAAAATTAGGCTCGCTGATGCGGGAAATAGATCGCTGCATAGCCTTGTTAAACGAATAATCGCCATCTTTTTAGATGTCTGACTTACTTAAAATAAAAGTGAATTTAGCTGACCGAGTTTATCCTCTAACCATCCGCCGAGATGAAGAAGAAAACATTCGGAAGGCCGCTAAAAGCATTGATGCCATTCTCCATAAATATGAAGACGGCTATGCTGTTAGAGATAAGCAAGACTTATTGGCCATGTGTGCCTTGCAGCTTGCTTCGCGGCTCGAAAAAATTCATACCGACCATTTAGTAGACGGTGTAGAAGTAGGACAACAATTGGATAAGCTGGCAGTTAAACTTAAACAAGCTATAGACTAGCGAACGTTCTTTTTTAATTATTTTCCCGCATCCTATTCCTGTATTTGCTAAACTCAACACTAATAAAATAGGAGTTTAGCTCGGGTTTTCTAGGTCAGGCCTCCACGCAGAGGAAGACCGAAATTGCCTGGTAAACTCCGAACCTGTCTGAACGGAGTTTAGACAAAACACGGAAAGGGTGCGGGTTTTTTATGACCAAAAATTAATAAATGGAAACACTAACAATTATTGTTGGCATTGGAGGATTAGCGATAGGCTTTGTTATAGCCTACGCATTAAATCAAACTGCTCTCAAAAACAAGAGCAGTAAAATTCTTGAAGAGGCTGAAAAAGAAGCCGAAGGCCTGAAAAAAGAAAAAGTATTACAAGCTAAAGAAAAGTTTTTAGAGCTTAAGGCCGAACACGAAAAAGTGATCAGCAAAAGAGATCAAAAACTTACGGAACGTTATAATAGCGTAAAAGAGCGTGAGGCACGTGCCAAAGAACACGCTGAAAATAATAAGCGTGATTATAAAGAAAATCTTAAAGCCAAAGAAGAATTAGCAGTTAAACTAGAGGCGAACGATCGCCGCAGTGCTGAACTTGAAAAAATGCACCGCAAGCAAGTGGAGCAATTAGAAGTTATTTCTGGTCTTAGTCCAGAAGAAGCTAAAAATCAAATGCTCGAAGCTTTAAAAGAAGAAGCTCGTACCAGTGCCGCAGCCTTTATCCAAACCACCATGGAGGAGGCACAACTTTCCGCAGCTAAAGAAGCGCGTAAAATTGTAATCCAAAGTATTCAGCGCGTTGCTACCGAGCAATCGGTGGAAAACAGTGTTTCAGTTTTTAATATCGAAAACGACGACGTAAAAGGTCGTATCATCGGGAGAGAGGGTAGGAATATTCGCGCCATTGAGGCGGCTACCGGAGTAGAAATTGTAGTGGACGATACACCTGAAGCTATTATTCTTAGTTGTTTTGATCCGGTTAGACGAGAAATTGCACGCTTATCTTTACACAAGCTTGTATCCGATGGCCGCATCCACCCAGCTCGCATTGAGGAAGTTTGCGCGAAGACTAAAAAGCAAATTGAAGAAGAAATATTTGAAGTGGGCAAACGC
This sequence comes from Croceimicrobium sp., assembly GCA_965658965.1. Lineage (GTDB taxonomy): Bacteria > Bacteroidota > Bacteroidia > Flavobacteriales > Schleiferiaceae > Croceimicrobium. The sequence goes on along the minus strand of CBFHVV010000005.1, from coordinate 10,097 downwards.
ACTACCATCGATTTAGGTGTGCACGGTCTGCATCCCGAATTAGTGCGCATGGTGGGAAGAATGAAATATCGTTCTTCTTACGGACAAAACCTTCTGCAGCATAGCCGAGAGGTAGCCAACCTTTGTGGAATTATGGCCTCAGAATTAGGTCTCAATCCTAAAATTGCGAAGCGCGCAGGCTTGCTACATGATATTGGTAAAGTACCTTCCGAAGAAAGCGAACTACCACATGCCATTCTAGGTATGAAAATGGCCGAGAAATATGGTGAAAAGCCTGAGGTTTGTAATGCCATTGGGGCACACCACGATGAGATTGAAATGACCAGTCTCATCTCCCCCATTATTCAAGTTTGTGATGGTATTTCTGGGGCTCGCCCTGGCGCTCGTCGCCAAATTGCCGAAAGCTACATGCAGCGCTTGAAAGATTTAGAACAGCTTGCGGTTTCTCAAAAAGGAGTGGTACAAGCTTATGCCGTTCAGGCCGGAAGAGAATTACGGGTTATTGTAGACTGCGACCAAGTAACTGACGCAGATGCTGCAAAAATCAGCTTCGACATTAGTCAAAAAATACAAAACGAAATGACCTACCCTGGTCAGGTTAAAATTACCGTTATCCGTGAAACACGTGCCGTTAATGTGGCACGCTAATCACTTCCAAAGCAGCTTTTAGCAAAGCCTGAGTAGTTTGCTCTGGCTTAGAGCTAAAAGTTCCCAAAAGGCGATTTGCCAATATTGCAGATAGTGAAATGCACTGCATATTTAGCAAAGAGCCCAAAGCATAAATTCCGGCCGTTTCCATCTCTAAGTTGGTTATTCGGCCGGTTTTTATTTGCATAGATGCCAAGTCTTTAAGAAAACCTTTATTTTTAGTAGGACTGATAACACTGCGCCCTTGCGGTCCATAAAAACCATTAGCCGTAACGGTAGTACCCATACTATCGGCAATAGCGCCAAAGCGAGCCAATAACTGTGGATCTGCTTCCGCAAGATATGGTCGGGGGAAGTCAGCGAGTCCCAAGTCGGGGAAATCGAATGAATTCTCATAATAATACATTAAGCCATCAAAGCCTAAAGCGGCCTTGGAAATAAGAATACTGTCTAATTCTATTTCCTGCCTTAGCGCCCCGCTAGTACCGAGTCGGATAACTTGTAGGGGAGCTGGGAAGTCTTTTAAGGGCTTACGCATACTTAAGTCCCAAGCGTAGGCCAGTTGCAACTCATTCAAAACAATATCAATATTATCGGTTCCAATCCCGGTGGAAATAACCATAAGATCTGTCTTCCCGATGCGCCCTGAGGCTATATGGAATTCTCGGTTTTGTCTGCGCCAATAAACTTGGTCGAGGTATTTGGCCACCATCTCCACCCTATCGGGATCGCCCACGGTAATTACTTGATTAGGAACTTCACCACTTTTTAATTTTAAATGGTAAATGCTATTATCTGGGTTTACAATTATTTCTGAAGCTTGCATGCTTATTTTTGGGTATTAAACTTAAATTTGCCCAAAGAAAATTAATATATGTCTGACTCCTTCAAAATTTTAGTGCCAATTGGTTTTTCGGAACAGTCACTAAATGCGCTTAACCAGGCTTTGATCTTTGCGAAAGCCTCTAAAAACACTCAATTTACCATACTTTCCGTCATTGAAGATTCTCGAGCATTTTCCAAATTATTCGATTCAAAGAATGCGGATGAATTGCGTCAGAAGGTCAATAAAGAGATTAAACAGATATCAGAAGAGTTTGCTCAAAAAACCGGCTTTACTGTAAATACTATGGTAGCGGAAGGAGTAGTTTATGAAGAGATTGCGCGCGTAAGCACCCTGATAGATGCCGACTTAGTGGTTATGGGTACAAACGGAAAGCCGCAAAACTTACGTAAACGTTTTATCGGCAGTAACGCTTACCGCACCGCTAGCTTAGTTAAACCTCCCGTGGTTACGATTAAAGGAGTTCGGAATATAAATAAAATTGAAACGATCATTTTCCCACTTCTTATGGATCGCCATAGTAAGGAGAAAGTGGGTCCCGCTTTAAATTATGCTCGCATATTTGGCGCTAAAATTTTGGTGATTGCCGTTAAGGAAGATGAATCGAAATTAAATTTACTGCGTGGCCATGTTCACCAAGTAGAGAAATTTATTAAAGATCACGGTGTAGTTTGTGAAACCAAGCTAATCGAAAACCCTAAGCGTAAAGGTGTTGTGAAAAACATTTTAAATCACGCTTACGAAGCTGCCGGAGATTTGGTTATCATCGCTGAAGAAGATGGACAAGGTGACTTTGCTGATTTCATCCTTGGAAATGAATTACAAGCTGTTATCTACCACAGTGAAATACCAGTAATGTCTATTACACCACGTGCGGTGAAATATGACAATATGTGGGATTCATTCTAAGACCGATTACACATATTTTTAATGAAGCTCCGTAAACACGGGGCTTTTTTTTGTCCCTAAAGATTGAACCTATTAACTTTTCTCTTGTTTTATAGGAGAATAAGATATACATGTATACAGTAAAAGCAAAGCAATTTGTTGCTTTAAGTCCCCAAGAAGCTTGGGATTTTTTTTCGAAACCCGCCAATTTAAAACTTCTAACTCCTCCCGAAATGAACATGAGGATGACCAATGAAGAAGAGCTTGACATGTACCCCGGCATGGTGATTTCCTACAAAGTAGCACCGCTATTAGGTATTTCACTGCCTTGGACTTCTGAAATCACTCAGGTAAAAAAGGAGAGTACTTTATCGACAGCATGATTGAGGGACCCTTTAAAATTTGGCATCACCAACACTTTTTTAAAGCTGTGGAAGGTGGAACTGAAATTACCGATATTGTAAATTATCAAGTTCCCTTAGGGCCAATTGGTAAACTATTTCATCCCTTAATTGTAAAAAATAAAGTAGCAGGTATCTTTGAGTACCGAAATAAAAGAATAAAAGAAATTTTTAGTAGCACCCATTAATATGTCCGTAATTTTTGGCATTGACTACGGCAGTAAACTGTCGGGAAACACCGTTATTGCAATCTTGCAAGAAAATCAAATCTTGTTCTTAGAAGCGGAGGCAAAAGTAGATGCTGACCAGTTTATAAAAAATGCCGTTGCTCATTTCAATCCTGAAAAAATATTTTTGGATGCTCCGCTTTCCCTTCCAGGAGTTTATAAGGGCTTAGAAGGTTTTTCCAATTATCATTTTCGCAAAGCGGATATAGAAACCAAAGCGATGTCTCCAATGTTTTTAGGCGGACTAGCTGCTCGCGCTATGGATTTAAGTGCACATTGTAGCGCCGCAGGTAGCGAGGTCTTTGAAACCTACCCAAAAATGATGGCGCAACGTTTTAATTTGGCAGACTTCGGCTACAAGTCTAGCAAAAGTGCCATCCGCGAATGTGCACATCGCATTAACGCTTGTTTAAAGGCACCCATAAAATTTAACCTAGCAGATGTTAAAACTTGGCATCACCTAGACGCTCTACTAGCCCTTATGAGTGCCATGTCTTTTAGCTGTGGCGACTTTACGACTTATGGCGATTCTCGGGAAGGATTAATTTACGTTTAAGTTGAAAGAATCCCTTAATCTCGTTTGGTTTAAGCGCGACTTGCGTTGGCAAGACCATGAGCCCTTAAAATTGGCAATTGAGAAGGGTATCCCGCTTATTGGGCTATTTATATTTGACGATTTCTACAAAAAAGACCCCTCATGGTCACTGCGGCATTGGAAGGCGCAATACCACTCTTTGGTAGATATGCAAGCTAGTAATAGAACCGCCTTTCAAGAAGTTTTAGTTTTAGAAGGAAACAGTATTGAAATTTTCACCAAGCTTGCACAAGAGCATAAAATTGAAAACATATTTTCCTATCAAGAAACAGGCGAAACCCTGAGTTTTGATCAAGATAAAGCTTTGGCTAAACTCTTTAAATCACATTCTATTAATTGGCAGGAATGTGAACAAAATGCAGTGCAACGAGGCCGTCGCAATCGTGAAGCTTGGGATGAAAACTGGAGGAAGTTCATGCAGCAGGACTTAGATAATCCCCAATTGAATAAGTGGCCCTCCGCCAAGTTAAGCATCAAAACAAGCATCAAAGAAAATTTTGGCATTAGTACGCATCTGCAAAAGCGACTAAAAAACTGGCCCAAGAACTTTCAAGCTATTGGAGAGCAAGCGGCCCACGCAAGGCTAAATTATTATTTAGATCAGCAGGTTTACAAAAATTATGGCGCTCATATTGGTCAGGCACAAGCGAGCCGAACTAGCTGCAGCCGACTATCGGCATACATTGCTTGGGGAAATTTAAGCTTACGCCAGATTTACCAAAAGTCGATGGCACATTTGGAAAAGACTTCCTTTCGCCGCGATTTACGGGCTTTTATTTCACGCCTGCACTGGCATTCTCATTTTATCCAAAAATTTGAGATGGAAGTAAGCATGGAGCATAATAACCTTAACCCTGCTTTTAACAGTTTAGAAAGACCTGAGCAACCAAGCTTTATTGCGGCTTGGAAAAACGGACAAACAGGCTACCCTTTAATTGACGCAGGAATTGAAGCAGTAAAGGAAACAGGCTATCTTAACTTCCGCATGCGTGCGGTTTTGGTCAGCTTTTTATGCCACCAGCTATGGCAAGATTGGCAATCTGGTGCGGCCTTCTTAGCTCAACAATTCTTAGATTATATTCCAGGCATTCACTACCCTCAATTTCAGATGCAAAATGGAAGCACTGGGATAAATACTATACGCATTTACAATCCGGTAAAGCAGTCCTTAGAAAAAGATCCAGAAGCACTTTTCATTGATGACTGGTTGCCAGCCTTAAGAGAATTACCGCTAGCCTTTAAGCATCAGCCTTGGTTAATGACAGAAATGGAGCGTTCTTTTTACAATTTCGAATTAGGAAGAAATTACCCCGAGCGAATTATTGATATAAATAAAAGTGGAGCAAAAGCCCGCGATATTTTATGGGCCTTTCGCAAAACAGCCGCTGTGCGTCAGGAAAATCACAGAATATTACTAAAACATACTACCGCCATTAGGGACCCACAAATGCGCAGTAAAAAAATAATACAGCCTTAAAATGGAAAAAGATAAGTTCAAGGATTTCGTTAACCCAATTGATAAAGATAAGATTACCGAGAACCCCTCTACCCTGCCCTATGCGCATACCGTGGGCGGAGCGGTAATTAAGCCTACGAAAGAAGGGCATATTCGCAGCAGAGCACTTACTGCCATGGAGGAGCAGACTGATATGCAGCTCTCCCAAATTAAAGAGCAAATTGATCTTTTAGCGAAGCAAGCGAAAGAAATTCAAGATCGTAAAGAATTGGCGGAGCAAATTTATAGTGCTAAGATGGGCTTTAAGCCCGAAATCAATCACGTTTACCATCTATACTTAAATCATGATGATAAGTATGTGCTTTCCATGATTGGACCTCAGGAGTGGCTGAAACCAAAATTTCAAGAATTTATCCACAGCGTAAAGCTTTTAGCCGACCATACTTGGCAAATCGTAGATCCATCCTAGGTTTCGTCCACTAAACGGAAGCCTTCGCTATGTACATTAATAATAGAAACTTTAGGGTCATCGCTCAAATACTTACGCACCTTGGCCAAGTAAACGTCCATGCTTCGGCCCGTAAAGTAATTATCATCTTTCCAAATCTTGTTTAAAGCATCGCTGCGCTTTAACAACTGATTTTTATTTGTGGCAAGTAGTTTCAATAAGGCGCCTTCTTTAGGACTAAGGGTTCTTTCTTTCGATCCCAATTTAAGTACCCTCATCTCTGAGTCATATTCGTAGCGGCCTATTTTAAAATGGATTTGTTCCTCTTCTTTATCCCCGTTCTTACGATTAAGCAGCGCTTTAATTTTATAAAGTAAGACCTCACTATCGAAAGGTTTGGTTAGATAATCGTCTGCACCGATTTGAAAACCTTTGACCATATCCTCTTTCATAGATTTCGCAGTGAGGAAAATTAAGGGGACTTCTTTATCGATTTTGCGAATATCAGCTGCTAAGGTAAAGCCATCTTTATTCGGCATCATAACATCTAGAATACATAAATCGAAAGACTCCTGCGACTTAAAGATGCGCAGTGCTTCCAATCCGTCGGTAGCTAAAACAACATCAAAATCATTAAGCTCTAGGTAGTCTCTTAAAACCGATCCAAAGTTAGGATCATCTTCTGCTAGTAAAACCGAATTGTTTTTCATATTAATTATTTAATGGTAAATAGATGTAAAACTTGCTTCCTTTACCCTTTTCACTTTCTACCTTAATCATGCCTTTATGCGATTCGATAATTCCTTTCGCATAACTTAGGCCAAGTCCATGTCCCTTAATATTATGTAGATCGCCGGCACTAACGCGGTAAAAACGGTCGAAAATATGTTTCTGCTCATCCTTTGTCATTCCGACCCCTTGATCACTAATAATTAAAATAAAATGATTGTGAGTCAACTCTGTAACTACCTTAATTTGCGGTGCTCCCACAGAGTATTTCATAGCATTATCCAAAATATTGATAATGCTATTGGAGAGGTGGTTTGCATCGATATCTAATTTTAAAGACTCATCTGCATTTAGGAAGCGTTTTAATTGCCCGCCTTTACTTTCTAATTGTAAAGAAATATGATTGAGGCAATCAACAATCACTTCATGGACAGCCACTTTACTAAAATCTAAGTTCAATTCCTGCTTATCTAGTAGTGCCATTCTTAAAACACTTTCTACCTGCAGGTTCATCCTCTGATTTTCTTGCTTTATCATAGCAAAGTATTTCTCAATTTTGGTATTATCCTGTCGCACCTTTGGGTTTCTTAGAGCATCGATAGCTAAATTTATAGTAGCAATAGGTGTTTTAAATTCATGAGTCATATTGTTTATAAAGTCTGTTTTAATATCACTAATACGCTTCTGCTTGAGCGAGAAATTAAGGGTACGATAGAAAGTGTAAACAATGGCCACGGTAAACATCAGGCTAATAAGAAGCATGCCCCACAGAGAACCGAAGAGATATTTCGCTTTTGCGGGAAAGGAGATAGATAGTATCTCGTTAGTTAATATATCATTAGGAAAGAGAGAAGTAGTGTGTTGATGATTCTGGGGGTTCCAACTTTTTGAGCTGATAATTACCTCCCTTTCGTTGGCCACCGAAAATTCATAGGGTAAATCGATACCGTGTGACTTTAGCTCAAAAGCAATTAAAGAATCGAGCATATTATGATTCATCCATGTGGTGTCCTGCTTACGCCGGTTAACTTCATGCTTCACCATTTTCCGCAGAAGCATATCCAACTGTGCACCTTTACGCAGCATTTCGTCGGGCCTGGTGCGTAAAACGGTAATGCTGGAAATACTATCTCTATCTAAAAATTCGAGCGAATCGCGCGGCTCACTATCGTAAATAAGAACCGTGTCGTTCCCCAAACGCATGGTAAGCTTTAATTCGCCCGTATTAATTCGCTCAGTACTATCCTTAGCAAAAGGCAAACCTAATCTCGGGTTGAGCTTCTCACTAAAAAAAGGTTGGATATTAAAGCTATTGAACATGAAACGTAAAGATTCGAGATTATCAACGCGTGCTGAAATATCAGCTAAAGCCAATCCCACTTCTCTTTCAAATTTCTCCTCACGAAGATCATAGGCATTTTTTAACCAATAAGCTTGGATGCCTGTAATCCCAATCAGGGACAGAGTCATTAATGATATTAACCAATTTAAACGCTTTGCGCTGCGCTCTTTGTAAGTAGACATGGCTTCAAAAATACTTTGCTTAAGGCTGGGAAAATAGTCTTTAACTACACTTTAACAAAAGCAAGGCAACTATTAGTATTTGCTGCTCTGTCAATATAATAACTTGTTTAAACGAAAACTATAATTAAAACAAAAGGACATGAAAAATTTAAAAACTCTATTTGGCTTGCTATTATGCTTAGGCTTAAGCAGCGTAAATCAAGTAATGGCGCAGAGCAGCGCAAATAACCAAGCTCAAGAAGCAGAAAGTACTTATGCTCCCATTGGTGGAGGAAATGACTTATTTAACCCGCCACCCCCCGCGCTTGTATCCTTAAAAGAAAGTGTTAAAGTAGACCTGAAACTTTTCCCAAACCCCAGTTCTGGTAATTTTAAAATTGAAAGCAATTTAAGAGGAAAGCAACAACTTTTAATTATCGACCTAGCAGGTAATGTACACCTACAGAAAGAAATACTAGTGGATGCTAGTGGCTTAATTGCAGTAGACCTGAGCAGTGCTGCACGAGGACTCTACTTGGTAAAGCTGGGGCAAACCACGCTAAAGTTTCAGAAGATTTAAAGACTTAAGCTGCTCTTTAAATAATACTTACAAACCGATGCTTGAGATTCAAGTATCGGTTTTTTTTATTGCTATTTTTGCCCACTTGCCAAATTTATGACAATGCCCAAACTAAGTATCATCGTTCCTGCTTTTAATGAAGAAGCCACTATTATCAGTATTCTAGATCGTCTTTTAGAAGTTGAATTAATTGGTGCTTTAAGTAAAGAGGTAATTGTAGTGAATGATTTTTCTACCGATAGTACCGAAGAAAAAGTATTGGCTTATCAAAAATCTAAGCCAGAGCTAGATGTTAAATATTATAAACATAGCTTTAATCAAGGTAAAGGTGCAGCCTTACATACGGGTATAAAGGAAGCGACAGGCGACTATGTAATTATTCAAGATGCTGATTTAGAATATGACCCAGAAGAGTTTAATATTCTTTTAAAACCGATGCTAAAAGGAGTGGCAGATGTAGTTTACGGTTCACGCTTTATGGGGGGAAATGCGCATCGTATTCTCTTCTTTTGGCATAGCATCGGTAATCAAGTTCTTACTTTTATGTCTAATATGTTCACCAACTTGAACTTAAGCGACATGGAAACTTGTTATAAGCTCTTTAGACGTGAAGTAATTCAATCCCTAAGCTTAAAAGAAAAGCGCTTCGGCTTTGAGCCAGAAGTTACTGCTAAAGTGGCTCGCATACCAAACATTCGTATCTACGAAGTAGGCATTAGTTATTACGGTCGCACCTTTGAAGAGGGTAAGAAGATTAATTGGAAGGATGGCTTTCGCGCGATTTATTGCATCCTGAAATACAACCTCTAAACTAGCTTTTCACTTAGCCTCAAGCAGCTTACCAAGCTGCAACTATTTAAAATTCAACGAATTATATTTATTCTAAGCTTTTACTTAGAAAGAATAGCTAATCGAAACGGTCGGCATAATTGGTAATTGATTTACCCGTTTATTTTCATCGCGATCGTAGAAAAAGATATTCTTATAATTAAGGATGTTAGTAGCACCTCCCGAAAGCTCTAGCACTTGATTCTCTCCAATATCGTAAGTGTAGGTAATACTAGCATCAACGCGGTGATAATTAGGTAAACGCCTAGTGTTTAACTCCCCATAAAGAACTGCAGACTCTCCATTGGCCGTGGTATAGTCATAATCTAAAGCTGCTTGTCCTCGATCGTCCACAAATGGTTGTTCGCTATAAAAAAGCTGGGTAGGCGTAAAAGGAAAGCCTGTTCCGAAGTTGTAACGTAAGCTAGCTTCCCAAGATTTATCTTTACCAAAAGAATAGTTAGATACAAAATTAAGATTGTGACGACGGTCAAAAACTGGAGCGTATTCCCTTATACCATCATCGCGAGTTACTTTACCCACAGAATAGGCTAGCCATATATACAAGTCCTTTTCGGTGTATTTCACTAAAAAGTCTACCCCTTGTGCTAAGCCACGTTCAACGATAAAGTTTTTTACTAAAATTTCGGGCTTACCGATAGCAGTACTGCTCGTTTCGTCGTAAATCTGATTGCGGTTTAAGTTAGTAATTTGATCAAAATCCTTAATGTAACCTTCTATATTTATTGATATTTCCTTGCTAACTTCTATTTCAAAACCAGCTACATAGTGAGTAGATTTTTGCAAACTACTGGTAATCTCTTCGCCCCTAAAAGTACTAGGAACCTGCCCTAATGAAACGCCGCTTAAAAAGCCGTAGAATAAATTAACTACATCGCGATCAGAATTACCAGCCATTAAGTTTTGCGAGTATAATCCTCCGCTAGCCT